>NZ_PXUD01000063.1:0-79473 GCF_003390965.1 Salinivibrio sp. HTSP | reverse complement strand
ACGCCACAAAAGAATTGAGTAGACATGGTTACCTCCGGTATTAAAGACCGCACCTAAGTGTGTGGCAGATCTTCATGAGGGGGAGTCCATGTCATTCGTTATGTTCTCGGAGGTTTATGGAAAATTTCAAAATTAGCAGAATCCATACAAAGTCAGGTATTTTCAGGCTAACTGGAGTCATCAACGATGAAATTGATCTTAAAAGTATTAGATATATTTCTGCCGAATACATGGGAACTGACGGTTGGTGCGAACTCGATTTACAGTCAGAACATACTCAAAGCTTGCTACGAAGCATTCAAATTGAAGTGTTACAGCATCTAAGTTGAGGAAGTTTGTCTCATCTAGTAGACGTAGTTTTTAAACGGTCAATAGCCTCAATTAGCTACAAACATAGCAAAGGTATCAAGATGACACTAGACTTACTCCGCTTAGCCAGACAAGAATACAAACTCTTTACCTTCACGGCATAACAGAAAGTCACTCAGCTTACACAATCAAGGACGCATTTTGATCACCATTAGAAAAGCTAACCAAAACGATGCGCAGGCTATTTTTGATTTAAGAAACCGAGCTATTTTAGCGAAGTGTTCGGCACACTATACGGAAGAGCAGCTTTCACTTTGGACGCAGGGTACCGTGTCTGAGCGTTTTATGGCCGACGTGGTCGATACGTTTTACGTTTCTGAAATAGACGGACAGGTCATCGGTAGCGGTAAGCTCAACACACAAACTGGTCTAGTCGATGCCATCTTTGTTGAGCCAGATTACAGTGGCAGGGGGGCGGCGAAAAAGATGCTCCAGTTTTTAGAGCACCTAGCGAAAGAGCAGGGCTTGCGATTGCTAATGCTCGAATCCACGCTCAATGCAGCGCCTTTTTATCGCGCATGCGGCTTTGTGGGCGATGAGGTATCAACGTATCACTCCCAAAAAGGGATCCGTTTAGATTGCGTGCTGATGGAAAAACCACTCTAAATACAACATCGATAACAAGGAGCATATGCACATACCCAAGAATATGGAAATGACTGGCGAGGACGCAATTAAGGCGTTCATTTCCGATTATGGCTTTGGCGTTCTCGTTTCTAATGATTTGAATGCAACACACTTACCCTTAATCTATGAAGCAGAAGAAGAGGCGTTAGGCTGTCTTTATGGGCACTTTGGCAAGGCTAACGCACATTGGAAAGTAACTGAAAATCAGCGTGTTGTGGTTATTTTCAATGGGCCGCATTCGTATATATCACCATCCTGGTATGAGACAAAGCCCGCTGTACCCACATGGAATTATTCGGCTGTGCATTGTTACGGTGTCTTAAAGCTTTTGAGTGACAAAGAAAACGAATGGGCAATGAAGCAGCTTGTGGCGAAGTATGAGCCTGATCTGCTGGATGCACCGGAAATGATGCCAAACGATTATCAAGCGAAACTGCGCCAGTCAGTCGTGGGCTTTAAAATTGTTGTTGACGACATTCATGCAAAGGAAAAGTTAGGTCAACATCGAAAATCGGACGATCAAACGGGCGTGTTCGCCGCACTCAGTGACAGCACGAATCCAAATGATATCGCCTTGTCGGCGTATATGAAAAAACGCAATCTTGGGATCGGTAATAAGTAGCACCTGCCACTCGTGGTGTATTAGCAGCTAGCCGTCGAAGACTCAGGAAGATGAGTACGGCAGCTTCTCTAAAGTCTAAAACAAGAAAAACCACTGTAAACACAACACCGATAACAAGGAGCAAGGATGACTGACGCTTTATCACTCGTTTCAATAGGTTTCGCATTTTTTGTTGTCGCGGTCTCCCCGGGGCCGGCGAACATCTCCAACGCAACCATCGCCATGAGTAAGGGCCGAAAAGTCAGCCTTGTTTACGGCGCAGGGTTATCCATTGGGCTGCTGTTTTGGGGCATTGTCGCCGCCAGTGGCTTGGGGGTGGTGCTACAAGGGTCGGTGTATTTACTTATGCTGTTAAAAATCGTGGGTGGCGTTTATCTTCTATGGCTGGCTTACCTTTCTTTTAAATCATCCTTTAATGCCGCCGCGACGGTCTCCACAAACGATAACCAAGAAGCGGGATACCGAAAATGGTTTGTTCGTGGCGTGGTTTTAAATTCCTCTAATCCTAAAACCGTGGTGGCATGGATGGCGGCTTTGTCGGTTGGGATGGGTTCAAGCAGCGATGGGCTGTTTCTTGTCGCGGCGGTGCTGACTTGTATGCTGGTCGGCTTTTTGGTGAATGGGATGTACTCCCTGTTGTTTTCAATCAACGGCGTAATGAACGTCTACCAAAAAGTGGCGCATTGGGTTGAGCGAGTAGTGTCTGGGATCTTTGCGCTGGCAGGATTAGGATTGCTGCGCTCCGCCTTTAGCCGCAATCCTGCGTGAGGCTTTACCTCAACCCTACTTGAGAGATTAATCTGGTGCCATTCACATAAGGAGTCGACGATGACATCAGCACCCATGATTGAAGAGTATTTACATCGCCTCGGATTGAGTGAGGCGAAGGGCGTGGCACTGGTCACTGAGCTTGTTGAAAAGCACTTGGCGCGGTATGCGTTTTCTAGCTTTAATGCCTTGGCGGGGCAGCCGCTTTCTTTACAGACGGATGCTTTGTTTGAACGGTTGGTGGTGAACCAACAAGGTGGCTATTGCTTTGAGCACAATAAAATTGCCTACCTTGCCCTGAAACATTTGGGGTTTGAAGTGCGCAGTGTGCTAGCGCGGGTGATGCTTAATGGTAAGCCCACCAATCCACGCACCCACCGTATGAATGTGCTTGAGCTCGATGGCGAGACTTATCTAGCGGACGTTGGTTTTGGCAATAAGACCCCGCGCGGGTTACTCAATATCAACCAGCGCACCTGCACTATTGGGCACGATACCTATCAAATCACACGCAATGGCGATGTGGTGACCGTGGTATTACACGAGCCCGATCAACCGCCACTAACACTGTACGAGGTTGAGCTTTACGACGTAGTAGAAGCCGACTTTGAAGTGGCGCATTTCTATTCTCATCAACACCCCGATGCGGTTTTCGTCAATAACCTTGTGGTGTCGTTGATCACCGCTTCACACCGCTATTTGATCCGTAATCAGCAGTTTTTGGTCTGGGATGCGGCAGGGCACCTCATTACCGAAAAAAGCATCGATAGCGTCGAGGAGTTAACCCAGTTGGTTTATGAGGTGTTTTTATTGCAACCGCCCAAAGCCGTGTTGGAAACTGCGTTTGCACAGGTTACGGCCAACTCGGCGGCTTGAGTGAGCGGATATTAACGAGTACGTTCGTCTTGACGTACGTACTCGATGCCGTACAATTGTTTAAAATGCAATCACCGGAGAGGCGCTATGACGGGGATCACTGCCACTGAAGCGCGTAGCAAATTGTATCGGCTCATTGATGAAACCGCCGAATCACATCAGCCCATTGTTATTGCGGGCAAACGTAACAAAGCGGTGCTAATTTCAGAAGAAGACTGGTCAGCGATTCAGGAAACACTCTATTTGCTTTCTGTACCAGGGATGCGTGAGTCAATTCGCGAAGGCATCGCCACGCCGACGGATGAATGCGATGAGGAGTTGGACTGGTGACATGGAAGTTGGTTTACACCAAACAAGCCCAGAAAGACGCAAAAAAGCTGGCTTCCAGTGGCCTCAAACCAAAAGCGCAAGAACTGTTAGCACTGATTGAAGACGATCCCTACCGTAAACCTCCTCCGTTCGAAAAGCTTGTCGGCGATCTCACCGGTGCCTATTCACGCCGTATTAATATTCAGCATCGCTTGGTCTATCAAGTCCTCGAGGATGAACAGGTGGTGAAAGTGCTCAGGCTCTGGAGCCATTATGAGTAGTGGCTGATTCGAATCCCTTTTTCTCATTTTTTAAGGAACAAAGTGTGAAATCTATCTTCTTTTTTAATTCGATGTTGACGCCAAAACTGGTCACCGGACTGTATTGGCTGTTGTTGCTGATTGCGTTGTTCTCTGGGCTGGGCACTATGTTTGGTAGCTACGGCGGGATGCGGTTGGAAAACGTTGCTATTGGCCTGTTTACTATTGTTGCCGGTGCAGTAGGGGCAAGGATTTGGTGTGAGTTGATGATTGTGATCTTTAAAATCAACGAAAATCTTCAAAGTTTAAAAGACGTGAAGGAGCGTTCAGACGTGTAAATGCGTTGATATCATTGATGGTTAAAAAAGCCAGCGAGATGCTGGCTTTTTAGCAAGACTATCGGCGCCTTATTCTTGATACAGGCCGAGGTTTTCTTTGGCGTAGGCTTCAAATTCGGTAAAGCCGCCAACGTGCGCTTGGTCAACAAAGATTTGTGGCACGGTTTCAACTGGCTTGCCAACGGTTTTTTCTAGGTCAGCTTTGCTAATACCTTCTGCGTGGATATCCACATAGCGGTAGTTGAAATCTTCACGGCTTGTTTTTAGCTCTTCCGCGAGGTCTTTTGCGCGAACACAGAATGGGCAGCCAGGGCGGCCAAAAATTACGACGAACATAGTCATCTCCTTTAGCGTTAATACCTCTACTATGCCTGATGGGCGAACGTTAGAAAAGATGAATTTCCCTCTCGCACCAATAGGAAAAACCGATGATAAGCGCCAAGATGTGCCAACGCGTGCGGTGGCGAGCTTGTGGGGTTGGTGGGGAGTAAAGCGCCAGAGCAGGGTGATTGCTTCCATGTGTAGAAAGGTGTACAACCTCTCAATCCCGCTTTAACGGCTCAACGTCAAATAAGGAAGCACAATGAATCCAACGATTGAGACACTTCTTTCTCACCGCTCTATTCGTAAATTTACGCAAGATGCGATTTCTCCCGAGCAATTAACCCAGATTATTAATGCAGCGCGCGCGGCATCCAGCTCAAGCTTTTTACAGTGCACCAGTATTATTCGTGTGACGGACAAAGAAAAACGACGCGTGCTGGCGGAATACGCGGGCAACCAAGCGTATGTGGCCGATTGTGCGGAGTTTTTGGTGTGGTGTGCGGACTTCCATCGCCACGAGCAAATCAACCCGAATGCCAAGTTAGGCTTTACCGAGCAGACGCTGATCGGTGCGATTGATGGTGCCATCATGGCGCAAAATGCGATGGTGGCCGCGGAGTCGATGGGCTTTGGCGGCGTATATATCGGCGGCTTGCGCAACCAGCCGGAAAAGGTGGCCGAGTTGTTGGCGATGCCGAATCACGTGATGCCTTTGTTTGGTATGTGCTTGGGTGTGCCGGCGCAAGACCCCGAAACCAAGCCTAAATTACCCGCACAGCTTTTGGTGCACGAAAACAGCTATCAAGCCATTGATGAGGCGGCGCTAAGCGACTATGACAACCAAGTGCGTGAGTATTATCAAACCCGCACGGGCGGCAATAAAGACATGAGCTGGAGCGAGCAGATCTCCGCCACGCTAGAAAAAGAAGCGCGTCCGTTTATGAAAGACTTTCTGCACAGCAAAGGGTTTAGCACCCGTTAAGAGAGTGTCTAAACGTGATGGATAAAAAAGCAGCGTTTTGCTGCTTTTTTATTATTTATCACCTCGTTTTGTCCAGTTTGCTATCCGATTTGTTGGATTTATTGTCTAATCCTGCCGCTAAGCCCTAAAATCTATTTACATCTGCCCTGTAAACCGTAATATTGCCGCGTTTTTGCGCGTGATAATCACTTTTATCTGACGTTATCCGCGCTCATTTTTAATATTAAATTGTTTTTATACGAAGTAGGGCTCTGATGGAAAACAAACTGGCAAATCCTGCCCCTTTGGGGTTGATGGGTTTCGGCATGACCGCGGTATTATTGAACATTCATAATGCGGGTTTCTTCCCCATTGATAGCATGATTTTGGCGATGGGCATTTTTTATGGTGGCTTGGCACAAGTGATTGTCGGCATCATGGAATTCAAAAAGGGCAATACCTTTGGTACCACGGCATTCACCTCTTATGGCCTGTTTTGGCTGACGCTGGTAGGGCTAATTGTCATGCCAGAAATGGGGATTGCTCAACCGAGCCCAGCCGGCTTTATGGGTTGGTACTTGGTGATGTGGGGTGTGTTTACCGGCTTTATGTACATCGGTTCACGTCGTTACTGCCTGGCGAAGCAGTTTGTCTTTGCTAGCTTGACCGTACTTTTCTTCTTGCTAGCGGCACGCGATTTTACCGGCAATGCGCTGATTGGCACCATTGCAGGCTTTGAGGGAATTGTGTGTGGCTTGAGTGCGATTTACTTCGCGATGGCGCAGGTGCTTAACGAAGAATATGGCCGTACCGTGTTGCCCGTTGGCGAGCAAAAAGCAACGCTAGCACCGCAAACCGCGTAAACGCTTGATAGATTGTTGAGATCAAAAAAGCTCGGCCACTTACATGGCCGAGCTTTTTTATGCGCAATTAAGCGTGATAGTGAAGAATTAACACATCACTTTAACGGCCAATCCGCCTTGTGAGGTTTCGCGGTATTTGGCGTTCATGTCTTTGCCGGTTTCCATCATGGTTTCAATCACTTTATCTAGTGATACACGCGGCTCGGACGAACGTTGAAGTGCCATACGTGAGGCATTAATGGATTTCACCGCGGCAATGCCGTTACGCTCAATGCAAGGCACTTGTACTTGCCCGGCAACCGGGTCGCAAGTGAGGCCTAAGTTGTGTTCCATGGCGATTTCAGCCGCCATGCACACTTGGTGCGGGCTGCCGCCCATCAGTTCAGCGAGGCCGGCTGCGGCCATGGAGCAGGCAACGCCGACTTCACCCTGGCAACCCACTTCTGCCCCAGAGATGGAGGCGTTTTGTTTGTATAAACCACCAATTGCGCCAGAGGCGGCAAAAAAGCGGGTGTAGGTTGGTTTATCAACCGGCTCGATAAACTTGTCGTAGTAAGCTAGCACCGCAGGAATAATGCCACATGCGCCGTTGGTCGGGGCAGTGACCACGCGGCCACCGGCGGCGTTTTCTTCGTTAACGGCAAAGGCAAACATGTTCACCCAATCGACCACTGTCATGGGGTCAATGTTGTATTTTTCGCTGGTTTTTAACTGGTGACGTAAGGCGGCAGCACGGCGCGGTACGCGCAGCGGGCCAGGTAACACGCCTTCGTTTTCCATCCCGCGGTCCATACACGCCTGCATGGTTTGCCAAATATTGGCGAAATAGGTGTCGATTTCTTCTTGGCTGTGCATGCTACGCATGTTGGCCATCACCAAGCCACTGATGGAAAAGCCAGTTTCCTGGGTGAGTGCCAGTAAGCCGTCAGCGCTATTGAAGTCGTAAGGGACTTGCACCGCTTGCATGGCAGGCTGACCAAACTCGGCTTCTTCAACAATAAAGCCACCGCCAATCGAGTAATAGGTTTTACTCAGTACACACTCATCGCCTTGCCAAGCATGAATGCGCATGCCGTTCTCGTGCAGTGAGAGGTTAGAGGTATGAAAGTTCATCCCTCCGTCGCGTGGAAAGGCCACCGCGTGTTGCTGCTCACCCAATGGCAATTGCTCTGTCTCTTCGACCCGTTTAATAAAGCGGGGGATCGAGTCGATATCAACGGTTTCAGGGGTATTGCCCGCTAAGCCCATAATGGTAGCGATGTCGGTGTGGTGGCCTTTACCGGTGAGTGACAATGAGCCGTATACGTCAACCGTGACCCGATCGACGTCGGTTAAACGCTGACTGGCGGTTAGCTCATCAACAAAGCACTTGCCCGCTTTCATTGGGCCAACCGTATGAGAACTGGATGGGCCAACGCCAATCTTAAAAATGTCAAAAACACTGATCATGTGTCTACCTCAGTCAATGCCCTAAGGGCAATGGATTTAGTGTTTACGCCATCCGTCCATGGTATTGACTGTGATGGCAAGCACAGGCTCGCCATAATGAAAAGGAGCAGCCTTCACTGCTCCTTGTTAGCCGCAAACATCGATGGATGCGGAGGGCATTGCGCCCAATGCAGCAGTCCTATAGCGCCTGCTGCGCGCGCTGTGTCCGATTAAGCAAGACGGCTGATTCAGAATCGTTGGAGATTAAGAGATCATGCTGTACGTAATCGCTGAAATGGCTACCAGCCCCATAATCAGAACAAAAGCGTTGCTGATTGTACCTGAATATTTCTGCATTGCTGGCACGTTTTTCACGGCATACATTGGCATAATAAACAGGATGGTGGCAATGATTGGGCCGCCAAGTGATTCAATCATCCCCAAAATGCTTGGATTGAGGGTGGCGACGAGCCAAATGGTTAGGATCATGAATACCACGGTAAACACGTTGATTTTTTTGCGATCAACCGGCTTACCCATGCTGCGTAGCGCTTTGGTGGCAATCCCGTTCAGGCCTTCACGTGCGCCCAGGTAGTGACCAAAGAACGAGGACACAATGGCAACAAAGGCCACCAATGGACCCAAGAAGGAAATGAACGGGCTTTCATGTTTGTTGGCCAAGTAAGAAAGAATCGCAATGTTTTCCGCTTTCGCCGCTTCTAAATCCGCTGGCGTCAGTGACAGCACGCAAGAGAACACAAACAGCATCACGAAACCGACCAACATGGCCGCTGAGCGCATCAGGATCTGGCCAGACTTGTATTCCGCGTCGTCGCCGTGATCACGGCGCTGTGCCAAGGAAAAAGACGAAATCGCCGGGCTGTGGTTAAAGGCGAAAACCAGCACTGGAATCGAGATCCAAAGGGTAATAGTAAAGTCACCCGCGGACGGCACTTGCGATAGCGCCGCGGTGTTCCACTCTGGGATCAGGTAGATGGACATAAAGACCAAGATCCCAACCAGCGGGTAGACCAAAAACTGGGTGACGCGCAGCATCATTTTCTCGCCCAGTAGCATCACCGACATCATGCCGAGGATCAGTGCTAGCGAGAGGATCGCACGTGGCGGTGACGCCATGCCAAGCTGGTTGACCAAGAAGGAGTCAACGGTGTTGGTGATCCCCACGCCATAAATCAGCACAATCGGATAAATGGCAAAGAAGTACAGCAAGGTAATCAATTTACCCGCGCCAACACCAAAGTGTTCTTCAACCACTTCGGTAATGTCGCTGCCCGCATTTTTAGAAGATAAAACAAAACGAGAGAGGCCGCGGTGGGCAAAGAAGGTCATTGGGCCGACAAGCAGGGTCATGACCACTAATGGCCAGAAGCCACTCATGCCTGCGTTGATTGGAAGGAAAAGAATACCCGCGCCAACCGCGGTGCCAAAAAGGGAAAGCGCCCAGGTTGTATCTTGTTTGGTCCAGCGCGGGCGCGACGTTGCGCGGGTACCTGTCGTCGAGGTGGTTTGCATAACAATACTACTCACATTGTCGGGAACAGAAATCAGGGAAGGCGAATTCTGGCGATTTCCACAGAGAAAACCAAGAGCTAGATCGCTATATGAAAAGTGGTGCGCAGACTATTGCACCAAAATGTGATGACTATCAATAACGAAAGGTGGATTGCTCTACTATGCAGGCATAGATGTATAGATATTTGTTGGATAAATATGCATCAATGTGCGTCTAAAGCCATATTGTTTGAGTGGTTATGAGCAGATTGACGAGTGGTGACCCGAGGGGGAAAACAATGTTAGTTGGCTGATTAACGCACGAAGCAATTGCGCAGTGGCGCCCCAAATCAGCCGGTCTTGGTGATAAAACGCACACACAGGGTGCCACTGGCCATAGAGTAAGAAAGACTGCTCGCGAATATGCCCCGGACGACAAAGAGTATCCAACGGTACTTCAAAGCAGGCGGCGACTTCGTTGTCATCCAGACAAGGCTGGTACTCGGGGTCGACCCACGCCAGGACAGGGTGAATGTAATAGCCAGTAACGGTGGGAAGTGGGCATAAGTGGCCAATAATCGCCTCAGGGGCAACACGAATCCCGGTTTCTTCCCACATTTCCCGCGTGGCGGTGGCGGTGTTATCTCTGTCAGAAGACTCCCGCTTGCCGCCTGGGAAACTGACTTGGCCAGGATGATGTTTTAAGTGACTCGCGCGCTGGGTTAATACCAGTTGGATCCCGTTTTCGCGCGGCACTAGGCCGATTAGCACCGCCGCGGGTTGAAAGTCAGCGCCACCCAAAATTCTGGGGGAGAGGCGAACGCGATTCAAAATGCGGCTGTCGTGGCGCGCCAGCGGGGTTAACGAAAAAGCCCGGGTTACATCCGCAGGCGATAAGGGGCGGCCTGGCTCGTCACAAATGGATTGAGGATGCGTCAGGGATGCAGACCAAGAAGCTGCTTTCGCGCCCAACGTACAGCGGATTGGCGTGAAATAAGCATGTTCCTCGGCGATTAGCGTCATCGTGACTCCGTTAAATCAGTTAAAGGGGCAGCCAAGCTATCATCGTCTGCCAGCACGGGGAGGATGCGGCTGACTTTGTCGAGCGTTTCTTGATACTCGGCGTCTGCCTCGCTATCAGCGACCAAACCGCCACCGGCCCACACATGCAGTTGGCCTTGGTGGCCGACCAGGGTACGAATGGTAATACTCGAATCCATCCGGCCACAGCGACTGAGGTAGGCAAAACTGCCGCAATAAATATGGCGACGGTGTGGCTCAAGCTCTTCAATAATTTCCATGGCGCGTACTTTGGGAGCACCGGTAATTGAGCCACCGGGAAACGCCGCGCGAAGCAGATCGAGGCCTGTTTTTTCGTCAGGGAGCCTACCCGTCACCGTACTCACCATATGGTGGACGGCGGGAAAGCTCTCTATATCAAAGAGTTTAGGCACAGAAACCGAGCCTGGCGAGGCAACTCGGCCAATATCGTTCCTGAGCAAATCGACAATCATCAAATTTTCAGCACGATCTTTTTCCGCCGATTTCAGTGCTTGAGCGCTGTCGGCATCTTGTTGCGGGTCGGTATAGCGAGGGCGCGTACCCTTGATAGGCTTGGTTTCAATCTGTTGATTATGTACGGAAAGAAACCGCTCCGGTGACACGGATAATATGGCACTGTCCGCTAAGCGGATAAAGCCAGAGAAGGGCGCACCATTACGGGTCGCTAATTTCCGATAGGCTTGCCACTCGTCACCTTGATAGGAGGCGGAAAAGCGTTGAGCCAAGTTGATTTGGTAGCAATCACCGGCATGTAAATACGCTTGCACTTGGGCAAATTTTTGCTGGTATTGCGTCTCGGTCATGTTCGCGCGCCAGCGTTCGGTGAGTGCAAACGATGGGTGGGACGGTGCAGCCTGATGAGTGAGCCACTGCCAGCGCTGATCGCTGTCAGGGGCAATCACCACCGCTTGGCGCTGATGATGATCAATCACCACTGCCCAGTCGTAGAGACCAACCGCCATGTCGGGGACATTGAGCTCGTCTTTAGCCCGCGTGGGTAGGGTTTCAACACAGCGCCCTAAGTCATAACCAAAATACCCGAGGGCGCCGCCGGTAAAGGGCCAGGGGGCGATTTCAGAAACCGCTGGTAATAGCTGTGCTTGTAATTGCGCGACCCAGTGAAAGGGGTCGTGATCGTCAGTGGTGGTGTGCCCATCGGGGTAGCGCGTGGTCACTTGATTGTGGCGCGCGGTCACCGTGGCGATGGGATCGGCGACCAGGATATCGAAGCGACTATCTGGATGCGTCCGTGTGGCCGAGTGGAGCAACATCGCCCAGGGCTGATGAGCGACCTTATCAAACAGGGTCAACGCAAGATCCGGGGCGTAGTCGATTGGCGTAGTAGTGAGCTTCATGGCGTTCTGTGGTTGCATTCTTCTTTTTGTGATCACGGTTGAGACGCCGTGTGGCGCGCAGATAGCGCTAACCGTATCATAGCTAGGCCTTTTCCGGCACGAGCAACAATAAAAGACGAAGCGAGGTTGCTGTCAACCATCGACTTCTCTATCACAGAGCAGTAAAACTGCCTAGCCAAACGATAATAACGAGGGGAAGGCCTCCCCAACACTGGATACCCGCTTTGGGTCCTGCACATGACACCAGAGGCAATGATGACCACAATTAAACAGCAAGACGTGATCGAAAGTGTTGCAGATGCCCTGCAATATATCTCTTACTACCATCCCCTTGATTTTGTTCAAGCCCTTGAAAAAGCCTACGACAAGGAGCAAAGCCAAGCGGCGAAAGATGCTATCGCGCAAATTTTGATTAACTCGCGAATGTCGGCCGAGGGCAAGCGCCCGATCTGCCAGGACACGGGCATTGTGACCTGTTTTGTCAAAGTGGGGATGGCGGTGCAGTGGGACCGCCACGATATGACGGTGCAGCAAATGGTGGATGAAGGGGTGCGACGTGCGTACACCAATCCTGACAACCCGTTGCGTGCCTCTGTGGTGGCTGATCCGGCAGGTAAACGCCAAAACACTCGTGATAACAGCCCGGCAGTGGTGCACATTGATATGGTGCCAGGCGACACCGTGGATATTCAAATCGCCGCGAAGGGCGGTGGTTCTGAAAACAAAACCAAAATGGTGATGCTCAACCCATCGGATGATGTTGCCGAGTGGGTAGAAAAAACGTTGCCTGCAATGGGCGCGGGTTGGTGTCCACCGGGCATGCTGGGTATCGGCATTGGCGGCACGGCAGAAAAAGCCGCGGTGTTAGCCAAAGAGTCACTGATGGAGCACATTGATATTCAAGCGCTTATCGAGCGTGGTCCAAGCAATGCCGATGAAGCGCTGCGCCTCGATATTTTCAATCGTGTCAATAAGCTGGGCATCGGTGCCCAGGGGTTGGGCGGTTTAACCACGGTGGTGGATGTAAAAGTGAAAACCGCCCCAACGCACGCTGCGTCTAAACCTGTGTGCTTAATTCCGAACTGTGCTGCCACCCGCCATGTGCATTTTACACTTGATGGCACCGGGCCTGCCGAATTGGCGCCACCCAAATTGGACGACTGGCCGCAAGTCACTTGGGAAGTCGGCGATAATGTACGTCGTGTCAACCTCGACACGGTCACCAAAGAAGACGTGCAAAGCTGGCAAACCGGTGAAACCGTGCTGTTATCAGGCAAAATTCTGACCGGACGCGACGCCGCACACAAACGCTTGCAAGAAATGCTGCGCAATGGAGAAGGCCTTCCCGAAGGCGTCGATTTTAACGGTCGCTTTATCTATTACGTGGGCCCCGTTGATGCAGTGGGTGATGAAGTGGTTGGCCCCGCAGGCCCTACCACGTCGACCCGTATGGATAAGTTCACCGATATGATGCTCGCCGAAACCGGCTTGATGGGCATGATTGGTAAAGCTGAGCGTGGCTCGGCGGCGGTTGAGTCAATCAAGAACCACAAAGCCGTGTACTTGATGGCGGTTGGCGGCGCAGCCTATTTGGTCTCGAAAGCGATCAAGCATGCACGCGTAGTGGCGTTTGAAGATTTGGGAATGGAAGCCATCTACGAGTTTGACGTCGAAGACATGCCAGTCACGGTGGCCGTCGACTCACAAGGACAAAATGCGCATCAGATTGGCCCAGACACCTGGAAGGTGAAGATCGCCGAAATGGATGATTAATCCACTAACTTGGTTTGTTCGGTCCAACGTCTGCTTGCGTTAGCGAGAGGGCGTTGCGTCGGGCAGCGTTTAAGTGGATAGAAACCATAAAAAAATGCGCCAAATTGGCGCATTTTTTGTCTATCAGATGGAGTAACGCGTAAAGACGTTACAGCGTGGGCTAGGCCACTTCCTCTTCTGCCAGGTCGAACGAGGCAGCAATCAGGTTACGCGTGTACTCGTTTTGCGGGTGATGGAAGATTTCCTCTGGGGTACCGGCTTCCATGACTTTCCCTTTTTGCATCACCATCACCCGATCGGAGAGGGCACGAACCACACTCAAATCGTGGCTGATAAACAGGTAACCGATGTTATGGCGTTTTTGAATATCTTTCAGCAAGTCGATGACCGTCAGCTGTACGGAGCGGTCCAGTGCCGAAGTTGGCTCATCCAGCAAGATAAACGCAGGGTTCAAAATCAACGCACGTGCTATCGCGATACGCTGACGCTGACCGCCGGAGAACTCGTGCGGATAACGGTTGATCGCTGAGGTATCTAGACGTACCTCATACAGTGCATCTTTCACCCGCTCGAGACGCTCTTTTTTGCTCAACTCGGGGAAATGCGTGCGCAAGCCTTCGGCAACGATTTCACCGACTGTCATGCGTGGCGACAAAGAGCCAAATGGGTCTTGGAACACCATCTGCATATCGCGGCAAAGCGCTTTGTTCTCGCTGTTTTTGATCCCGTGGATATCTTGGCCTTTAAAGCAAACGCGACCTTCAGCGACGGGCAACAGGCGCATAATGGCGCGGCCTAGGGTTGATTTGCCTGAGCCAGACTCACCGACAATACCCAAGGTTTCGCCTCGGCGCAGTGATAAGCTGATATCACTGACCGCTTCGAAATAGCGTTTGTTGCCACCAAAGAAGTCTGCCCCCAAGAAGTACTTGATGGTGACGTTATCCACGGTGAGCAAGTTTTCTGCATCGTCCTGCGGGGCTTCTTTACGGCCACGTGGCACCGCGTCGATCAGCATCTTGGTGTAATCTTTTTGTGGGTTCTCGAATAGAGCTTGGGTGTCGTTGGTCTCGACCACTTCGCCTTTACACATGACCACCACACGATCGGCCAGGTGTTTAACCACGCCGAGATCATGCGAAATAAACATGATGGCCATGCCCATTTTTTGCTGAAGCTCGCCAATCAGATTAAGCACTTCCGCTTGTACCGTGACGTCAAGGGCGGTGGTTGGCTCGTCGGCAATCAACAAATCCGGTTCGTTAACCAGTGCCATGGCAATCATGATGCGTTGTAGCTGGCCGCCAGAAAACTCGTGCGGATACTTTTCTAACGCGCTGGTTGGATTAGGCAAGTGAACCAGGTTTAACAAGTCGATGATGCGCTGTTTTGCCTTCTCAGCTGTGGTGCGATGGTGACATTGAATCGCTTCGGTCAACTGCTCACCAACGCGCATGTACGGGTTAAGCGAGGTCATCGGCTCTTGGAAGATCATGGCAACACGATCGCCGCGCATCTTCTGAATTTGCTTGGTGGACAGCGTCAACACATTGGTGTCGTTAAAGGTCACTTTAGAGGCCGGTTTTACCAGTGCGTTATTGGGGAGCAGCCCCATCACGGCGCTACTAGAAACCGATTTTCCCGACCCTGATTCACCAACGATTGCCACGGTTTCACCGGGCATGATGTCAAAGCTAACATTTTTAACGGCATCGACCATGCCATCGTTGGTGGTAAATGACACACTCAGGTTTTCGACACTGAGAAGTGGCTTAGAAGCAGATGAAGACATCATCACCTCACTGGTTGATTATTCGACGTCACGAGTTCACCGACAGCCTTCGACGCTGAATGCGCTCAGTATCGTTGGCGCGGTAGAGACTCGATGATTTGGATGGTCGCCTGCGATTGATATGCAAACGCCCGTCATTCGTGTTGGGTTGGTCATTGTTGGCCGCAGCCACAATGCACGCCCTGATGCGGATATCAGCCGGCTGGGGCGTTTCATCAAAGGCAAAAACAGGCATGATGAACAGCTTGCGCCAGTGGAAGAGGTAGGATACGAGTGTCGCGATAACCGAAAGACGCTTAAGGTTACCTCTCCTTGCGAACACAGCTTTTCAACATCATCCAGTGTTGAAACCAAGCAGCGTGAATATCCATATATCACCCACACAATATACGATTCGGATATAAAAGCAAATCGTTATTGCGCGCAAGGTTTGTGATGCCAGAGTTTGAGCTGTCAGACAAAAACACCCTTGTTTACGTTTTATACAGTGAAATATCTGTCTTTTCGTGGGGGTGACTATGGCTGATTCGCGCTGAAGACGCTGAGTGAACCGAGCAGTGCGGTTAGCTTATGTGGCTTGCAAAGGGAAGGAGAGACAAGATGCGCGCGACACACGGTCGCGCGCATGTTCAATGACTTACTGACGGTCAAACTCAAGGCGCGTTGAATAGCGTTCGTCGCTGTGTTGACCGTGCTCAAAGGCGATTTGGCCATTGACGATGGTCATATCAATGCTAGAGCCGAAAGTGTGGCCGTCAAACGGTGACCATTGGCACTGGTAGAAGAGGTTATCTTGACCAACCGTCTGGGTTTGGTTGAGATCCACCAGCACCAAATCGGCCCAATAGCCTTCACGGATAAAGCCACGATCTTTCACCTGATAGCGAACTGCAGGGGCGTGTGCGACTTTTTGCACCACCAAAGGCAAATCGAAGATACCACGATGATAAAACTCAAGCGCCACTTGAAGCGCGTGTTGGACAAGTGGTAAGCCTGCCGGCGCTTTAAAGTAACTGTTTTGTTTTTCTTCAAAGGTGTGAGGGGCGTGATCGGTGGCAATCACGTCGATGACACCGTCTTTGACCGCTTGAATCAGCGCTTTCTGGTGGTGAGCTTCTTTGATCGCTGGGTTACATTTGATCAGCGTGCCCTTGGTCGCGTAATCATCACGGTTAAAGAATAAGTGATGGACACAGGCTTCCGCAGTGATCTGCTTTTGCTGCAGAGCTTCGAGCGTTTTGGCAGGCTCAAACTGATACAGCTCATCTTCCGTGGTTAAATGGAGTACGTGTAAGCGTGTGCCGTGCTTTTTAGCGAGATTGACTGCCAGCTGTGAGGATTTTAAGCATGCCTCTTTGGAGCGAATATGGGCATGGGCGTCAATCGGCACGTCTTCACCATATTTTTCGCGATAGATGCTCTCGAGCTCGCTGATCATGGGAGTGTCTTCGCAGTGGGTGGCGATGAGCGTGGGACAGTCAGCAAAAATGGCGTTGAGTGTCTCTGGGTCATTGACCAGCATATTGCCCGTAGAGGCGCCCATAAACACTTTTACTCCGCAGGCGCTATTTGGGTCTAAACGACGGATTTCATCAATGTTGTCGTTGGTCGCGCCCAAGTAAAACGCGTAGTTAGCATGGCTGGATTGCGCGGCGCGTTGATATTTTTCTTCCAGTGCCTCTAGCGTCGTGGTGGGTGGGTTGACGTTAGGCATTTCCATGTAGGTGGTAATGCCCCCCGCGACCGCGGCTTTGGATTCGGTAGCGATGGTGCCTTTTTTCGGGAAGCCTGGCTCACGAAAGTGCACTTGATCGTCAATCATTCCTGGGAGGAGGTGCTTGCCGGTGGCATCGATTACGCGGCAATCGGCCGCTGCGGGAGCACTGATATCTTGGGCGATTTGACTAATTCGGCCATTTTCAACCAGGACATCCGTTTCAACAATCTGTCCTTCGTTGACAACGGAGACATTCTTAAATAATAGGGTGGTCATGCTGTGATCCTTACATGTCAAGGCATGGGCGTTATAGTAACGCAATCGATTACTTGATTCAGCCCCTGATTGTTTAGGGAGATTAATCAAGTCTTAACCGAATGTTGACGCAATTATTGTACATTAGCATTGTCAGCATATTGCCCTTCAAGTAGGGCTGCCGCATACTTGGCGCGGTAAACAACAATAAAAGGGAGTGAACCATGGCGGAAGAAACAATTTTTAGCAAAATTATTCGTAAAGAAATCCCCGCGGATGTTTTGTATCAGGATGAACTCGTGACCGCCTTTCGCGATATCAACCCGCGTGCCCCTGTGCATATCTTGGTGGTGCCCAATAAGTTGATTCCGACCACTAACGATGTGGATACCGATGATGAGCTTGCGCTGGGACGTATGATTACGGTGGCGAAAAAATTAGCCGCTGACGAAGGGATTGCCGAAGACGGTTACCGCTTGATCATGAATTGTAACCAACATGGTGGGCAAGAGGTTTACCATATTCATATGCATCTAGTCGGAGGCCGAGCGTTGGGGCCGATGGTGGTCGGCTAGTCACGATAAGCGTTAAGAGGGTGATATATGGGTAAATGGCTGTGTTTGCTGGCAACCCTTAGCCTGTTGGCTGGGTGCGCCACCGAGTCGCAGTCTCTGACCATCACGCCTAGGCAATCTGTCGTTTATTCAGACAGTGCGCTTGCACAGGCACTGGATGTTAAGCGCCGCGCGTGTGCTGCATCTGAGACCACGCAACAAACCTGTTTAACGCTGATCAATCGTAGCCAGCATCCCCAGTGGATGCGTTACCGCTTTTATTGGTACGACAAACAAGGGCTGCAAGTGGAGGCCTCGCCGTCTGAGTGGCAGCGTATTTCGTTGCCTGCGAAGGCCTCTAAACGTATCAATACTCGGATGCCGACCGCGAGCGCGACCCAGTACCGCATGGTGATTGTTCACTAGCGTGTCTCTTTACGCCGAGATCATCAGCCAGGCTCTTACTTATTGTTGAGGAAATAACAATGGCACTTGTCCGCTTTGCTTGTTTATCCATGCCGTCGGCGGGGCGACAGCGTTCACTGCGACAGCGTTCGCTGCGACAGCGTTCGCTGCGACAGCCTTCATTGTTCACCACACTGGTCGTGACGTTTTTCTTACTGAGCGTGGTTGGCTGTGCGCCACGTACACAACCGGTTTATCAACCGGGTGCCCAGAGCCCATCGACAACCTCCCCCTCTCGTCGGCCTCATCCGAGCTTGGATCAGGCAATGCACGCGGCGGTAAGTGGACTACTTGACAGCCAGCCGTTGCAATCGTCACCCGTCACCCTGGTGCAGCCCATTCAAAACCTGAGTAACACCTACTTTCCGACACAGACGTACTCCGAGCAACTTAAAGCCGGGTTAGTGAGTGCTGATCGCATTACGCCAGTGCCTGAGGCGAGAGTGCAAGCGGTGCGTCAATCCCTTGGGCTGGCGCAAAATCAAGCATTGGTGGATCCCTCTACCATTGTTCAATATGGCCGCATGTTGGGAGCTGAGTACCAGCTAAGTGGTAAAATAACGGCGGGCAGCCCCTATCATCTGCGCTTGCAACTGATGGACTTACACTCAGGTGTGATTGCGTGGCAAGGGGTTGAGACGTTTGTCAGTGAGTGATTGGGCACCAGCGCTAGAGGCCAAGCTTAACACCGAGCTAAGCCGATATTACGCGCAACCTACCCAGATTACGGCGGTTGAGCCACTGGAAGCAGGCTTGACCAATCGATGCTTGCGTTTGACGGACTCTCAAGGTGGACAGAGTGTATGGCGTCCTAATAGCCAAGCCGTCAGAGCGTTTGACATCGATCGGGCGCGTGAAGCTAGCGCACAATCTTTGGCCGCCAATCATGGATTGGCACCTCAGCCGATTGCGTCGTTAGCAGAAGGCTTGCTGGTGCCCTGGGTGAGCGGTCAACCACTTGATCAGCGCGACGATGATCCAACAGCGATCTTAATTGACTTGTTGGTTCGTATACACCAGCTACCGGTTGAACTTGAAACCGCATCGGTTGATGCACAATGCCAGCATTACGAGCAGCAGCTATCAGCCGCGAACGTGCATCGTCTAGCGGATATTAAAGCCTGGGCAATCGCGCAGCGACCTGCCACGGAGGGCGATATTCCGGTGGTATGTCACATGGATCTGGGCGCTTACAACGTTGTAATGACGCCCAGGCGTGGGGCTGTCGTGCTCGATTGGGAATATGCACGTACGGCCGATGCGCACCTTGATATTGCGTTGTTTTGTCGTGCCAATGCCCTACAGCCTGATGCGGTGATTGAAACCTACTGTGCGCAGCAACAGATAAAAGCGACGGAGGCGGTGCGCAGGCGCGTGTTGGCGTGGTTGCCGTTTGCCGACTATTTGGCGCTATGCTGGTATGAGGTAGGTGCCAAATTGTATCGGCTACCGGCCTATAAAGAGGCGGCTAATCAGCTTTTTGAACAGCTGGCGGTACAAAGGCGAGGCTAATTGAACACGGAGGAAGGGATGGTCAAACAAGGTTGTCGAACAGGGTGGTTAGCTGGCTGTTTGCTCTTGCTGGTGGGCTGTACCACAGAGCTGGCCTATAACACCTTGCCGTTTTGGATTCATTACTACATTGACGATATTGTTAATTTGCGCCCCGAGCAGTCCCGCCAAGTCAAAGCCGATCTCGATAAGATTCAACAATGGCACCGCACTCACGAATTACCGGCGATTGCCGAGCGCTTAGGACTGATCGCCACACAAAGTACCGAGCGGCAGACGATGGCGCAGTTGCGCGCGCATCAAGACGCGGTGAAAGAGAGAATTCGCGCGACGTTACAGGCTTTTGTTCCCGCCACCGCACGTTTACTGGATAGTTTTGACGATGAGCAAGCGCAAGCACTGACGCAGTGGATGGAAGAGGAAATTGAACAAGCCACCCAGCGTCGTGCCAAGCGTTCGGAGGATGAGCAGTTGGCCTATCAGCGGGATGATTTAGAAGAAGATACCGAAGAGTGGGTGGGTGATACCGACCGCGATCAGCAGCCGCTGTTCGCCGAAATGGCGCAATACCAACAAGCGGCGATGCCGACATTCCGTCATGTACGCGAGCAGTTAGTCAGCCGTCTGTTCAACATTATCAATAACAGACAATCGATTGATACCGAAGCGGCGTTGTCGCAATGGGTGGACGATGTGGTGGCGTGGCGAGCCGGACCAAAGGCCGAAACCGAAATGGCGATATATCGTTCGCGGCGGCTTGATTGGCTGTTGCGCCTGGATCGCAGTTTAGATGACGCGCAACGCAACCGCTTAGTCGAGAGCCTCAATGAGTGGCAAACGCGTCTTCGTGACATGAGCCGTTGATCCTTGCCTCTCGCAATGTCTGCTGGAGCGGGTCGCGTTGTCTTATTATCGCGACGAGATGCCGACATTGTGGCGGGTCAATACCCTGATTATTTTTAGGGTGATCTTGCTCATTTTTCTGTCCGGAGGGCTATGCTATTGATAAGGGTCACATCTCCGCGATAACCAAGGATGGCTTTACATGATCATATATCTTCACGGTTTCGATGCCACCAGCCCCGGCAATCATGAAAAAGTGCTGCAGCTTCAATTTGTCGATGACGATGTGCGCACCATCAACTACAGCACCATGCACCCTAAGCACGATATGCAACATCTGTTGAAACAGGTTCAGACTCAAATTGACGCCAGTAGCGATCCAGACCCTTTGATCTGCGGTGTCGGCTTGGGGGCTTATTGGTCTGAGCGCATTGGCTTTCTGTGTGGTATCAAGCAGGTGATCATTAACCCCAACCTCTATCCTTATGAAAACATGCAGGGCAAAATCGACCGCCCAGAAGAGTATGAAGACATCGCCACTAAATGCGTGACTGACTTTCGCCAACGTAATCAGCAGCGTGCATTAGTTATCTTGTCGCGAGAAGATGAAGTGTTAGATAGCCAACGTAGCTACCATTTGCTCTCTCCGTTTTATCCCGTACGCTGGGATGAAAAACAAAGCCACAAATTTAAAAATCTCTCCGCCCACCTACAAGCCATTGCCCAGTTTAAACAATCGGCCTAATGCCATGCTCGTAACCCTATTGTTGCGAGCATTTGGTGTAATTTTCCTACATGTTATCCATTAATTAAGCGCAGACAAGGCTCGAAGTAATTGTCGTTTTACGGCAAAATAGAGCCGCGCGTTGACGAACAACACAACAAAAAAGAACGCAAAATACGCAATAGATGTTGTTAGTTACTGACAAAATGCCAATGAGTGCCAGTTTTAGCCAGTCGCCGGTAGGCGGCTAGCGTGTATTTTTTTAGTTAGGTAAGGATGTAGAAGTGACCAAAATTATCGTTGTCGGTGGCGGTGCAGGCGGGCTTGAGCTTGCAACCAAGCTGGGCCGGACGTTAGGCCGCAAACGTCGTGCAGAGATCACCTTGGTGGATAAAAACAGTAGCCATTTGTGGAAGCCATTGCTGCATGAAGTGGCGACCGGTTCAATGGACGAGGGTGTCGATGCACTGAGCTATCGTGCCCACGCTAAAAACCATGGCTTTGATTTCCAAATGGGCACGCTATGGGACATTGACCGTGACCAGAAAGTGATCACGCTCGCGCCCATGTATGATGAAAACAATGAGCTGTTGATGCCTGAGCGTGAGCTGGAATACGACATCCTAGTGATGGCGATTGGCTCAACGTCGAACGATTTCAACACGCCAGGGGTACGGGATAATTGTATTTTCCTCGACAACCCCAAGCAGGCGCATCGTTTCCGTCGTGAGATGAATAACGAGTTTATGCGCCTACACGCGAAACACGGTGACGGCAGTGTGGATATTGCCATTGTCGGTGCGGGCGCGACAGGGGTGGAGCTGTCTGCGGAACTCCACAATGCGATTAAAGAGTTGCGTAATTACGGTTTCCGTGACTTAGAGAACTCGAAACTAAACGTGACCTTGGTTGAAGCCGGTGAGCGGATCTTGCCCGCGCTGCCGCCACGTATTTCCAGTGCCGCACACCAGGAGTTATTGAAGCTGGGTGTGAAGGTAAAAACCAATACCTTTGTCACCAAGGCCGATGAGGAAGGGTTGGAAACCAAAGAAGGCGAGCGCATCCATGCTGATATTATGGTGTGGGCGGCAGGCATTAAAGCCCCTGACTTTTTGAAAGATATTGCCGGTTTAGAAACCAACCGTATCAATCAGCTCGAAGTAAACAACACTCTGCAGACCACCCGTGACGAGAACATCTTTGTGATCGGTGACTGCGCGGCGTGTACACAAGAAGACGGCAGCAAAGTACCGCCGCGTGCACAATCTGCGCATCAGATGGCCAGTCGCTGTTTTAGTAACATTGTGGCGAAGTTGAATGGACGGGAACTCAAACCATATGTGTTTAAAGATCACGGTTCTTTAGTCTCACTCAGCCGCTTTTCTACCGTGGGTAGCTTAATGGGTAACCTGACCAAAGGCTCGATGATGATTGAGGGCCGGATTGCTCGCATGGTTTATATCTCTCTATACCGGATGCACCAAATTGCCTTGCACGGTTATGTCAAAACCGGTTTGATGATGCTGGTTGGGCGGATTAACCGCGTGTTGCGTCCAAGTCTAAAGTTGCACTAAACGTTGCGCTTGAATCAGGCACCGCGAACTTAAATAATAAGACCGGGGCATACCTCGGTCTTTTTATTACTATGAGCGACCAATAGTGGTTGCCGCCTGACATGAAAGGCGTCACAATAGCGTCGCAATCAAGATTATTGATATCACTTCTAGAGCAACCCTCCTGACGCCGAGTTTTTCTCACACCACGATATTGATATTCATGACCCTAAGTGACGGGCCATGCGGCCTGTGACGACATTTTTTATTTATTGAGATCAATTGATGAGTTTCTCCTCTTTAGGACTATCTGCACCACTATTAAAAGCCGTACAAGAGCAAGGCTATACCACACCCTCACCGATTCAGGAAAAAGCGATTCCAGCGGTGATTGAAGGCCAAGACGTGATGGCGGCCGCGCAAACCGGTACAGGTAAAACGGCGGGCTTTACTTTGCCTATTTTAGAGCGTTTACAAGCAGGTAAACGCGCGCGTCCTAACCACGTGCGCACCCTGATTCTGACTCCAACGCGTGAGCTTGCCGCCCAAGTACATAAAAATGTTGAGCAGTACAGCCAGCATACATCGCTGAGCTCTATGGTGGTATTTGGCGGGGTGAAGATAAACCCGCAGATGATGAAGCTTCGCAAAGGGGCTGATGTGCTGGTGGCGACACCAGGGCGTTTATTGGATTTGTATCAGCAAAATGCGGTGCGTTTTTCTCAGCTGGAAGTGCTGGTGTTGGATGAAGCTGATCGCATGCTAGACATGGGGTTTATTCGTGATATCCGCAAGATCTTGGGGTTGTTGCCAGCCAAGCGGCAAAACTTGCTGTTCTCTGCCACTTTCTCGGCTGACATCCGCCAGCTAGCGAAAGAGCTGGTGAATAATCCGGTTGAGATCTCGGTGAGCCCTGCGAACCAAACCGCGACAGGGGTGGAGCAGTGCATTTATCCGGTTGATAAAAAGAAAAAGCCCGCGATGCTGCTTTCTTTGATTGCTTACAATAACTGGCAACAGGTGTTGGTGTTTAGCAAAACCAAGCACGGTGCCAACCGCTTGTCACGTTATCTGGATGAATACGGCGTCAGTGCCGCCGCCATTCATGGTAACAAGAGCCAAGGCGCGCGCACCAAAGCACTTGAACAATTCAAAACCGGTGACGTGCGAGTGTTGGTGGCAACCGATATCGCGGCGCGGGGTATTGATATTGCCCAACTGCCACAAGTGGTGAACTTCGATTTACCTCATGTGGCGGAAGATTATGTTCACCGTATTGGTCGTACCGGTCGTGCGGGGGCGGTAGGCAATGCGGTCTCTTTGGTGTGTGCGGATGAAGCCAAAGATTTGTTTGCCATTGAGCGCTTGATTAAAAAGGTTCTCCCGCGCCATAGCTTGGCGGACTTTCCGGTGGCGAACCCAGTGCCAGAGTCTAAGCTTGATACGCGCCCAATCAAGCCCAAGAAACCGAAAAAGAACAAACCGCGTCAGGATGGTCAACGCTCTGGTGACAATGCACGTGGTCACAAACCGGTGGGAAAAAACCGTCGCCATACCCACAAACCAAGTGGCGGTAAGCCCAACTCATCTCGTTCACAGAGTAAAACGCCATCATAAGTGGGGCGTAAGGGTAGGATCGGCATGCTGATTGCGTGCCTTCGATGGTGTAGTAAAAAGAAAAAGCCGGTGTGGTCACACCGGCTTTCTTGTTTTAACGCTGATCGGTCGCACCGACAGTCGGGGACTTATTGATCCTGAACTTTACGCACCTGAATAATCATGCCCATCATGGGATTATCCAAATAGTGGGTTTCGCCACTGCGCATCCGTCGTTTGTGCGTGAACGCGTAAGGCTGCAAAAAGCGCTCAATGTGGTACTGCTTCTCGACCTTTTCTAGGCCTGCAACTTGCACGTTATCTGTCTGTGATGAGGCACCTTGCTGCGCATCTGTGGTTTGCAGTGGCATATTGATCACGTCTTCAACCAGTGCGCGCCGCTCGCTTGGCTCTCGTAGCACCATGTTGGCTTCGACGAACAAGTAATGCTGGACGTACACGCGCAGTGTGCCATCTAGCTCATAGAGGGGTTGGCGAGGAGGCGTCGTTTCCAGTGCCTGCTCGTCCCACGCTTGTTCGCTATCTGACGCCGTGTTGCTTGACGAGGTGGGTTGCGCTGTCACCGGCGTGCCGTCTGGATTAAAGCGGTCGCGGTAGTCTTTTCCGGCACTGACACGCAGCAAAGGCAGAGCAGCGCGGCCACTGTCATCTTGACGCCATGCAACATGCACCATGGGCGTAAAGCCCGCATGGTTAGAGAGTTTGTTGTAAGCATTGGTCAGCTGCCATTGGCTGGGTGGCAGCGGGGTGAGTCCCGCATTTTGTAGCGCGCTATTGTTAGTGACGGGAATAGCACGGCTGACCGACGTGGTATCGACTTGAGTGGGCCAGCTTTCTTCGATATTAGCTGGGTTTTGATTGCGTTTAAATACAATCAGCTCGACATCATAGAGTCGCTTAGCTAGCACCGGCTGGCTAAGTGAGATCAGTAGCAACGCCCAAAGGCTCTGCTTGGTATAGCGTGCTAGCCAGCCTGGTGGATGACATGAATGATTTTTCACAGGTTACTCCGTTTTCTTTGGCAAGCCATTATGCGACCAGTTGGTGACTTGCAAATTGAGTCAACAGCTCATCAATAAAGTTCATCCGCTCCCGTCGATCGGTGAGGCTTTCGATAAACTTAATTTTGGTTGGCCCGTCAAATTTATACTTGTCAGGCCGCGATTGTAACAGCCCGACCAAGAATCCGGGATCAATTTGCGCGTCCTCATGAAACTCGACCATGCCGCCACGATCACTGGCTTCGATCTTTTTCACCCCTAATGCCGCGGCGCGTATCTTGAGCTGCTGGATATGAAGAAGGTTTTTGGTGGCGTCAGGCAGCAGACCAAAACGGTCTATCAACTCAACTTGCAGCTCATTGATATCATCATTGGACTTGGCGCTGGCAATGCGTTTGTACATCGATAAACGCATATTGATATCGGGAATGTAGTCATCCGGCAACAGCGCAGGCAGGCGTAGCTCAATGTCGGTTTGTTCATTCAGCAATACATCTAAGCTCGGCTCTTTGCCTTCTTTCAATGCCTCGACGGCCTGCTCAAGCATGTCCATGTATAGGGTGAAACCAACCGATTGGATTTGACCACTTTGCTCGTCACCGAGTAGCTCGCCGGCGCCGCGTATCTCCAAGTCTTGAGTCGCAAGGGTGAAGCCGGCACCGAGATCTTCGAGCGAGGCAATGGCGTCCAGCCGTTTTGCCGCATCTTTGGTCATCCGTTTAGGATGGGGGGTCAACAGATACGCATAGGCTTGATGGTGCGAACGACCCACTCGACCGCGCAGCTGGTGGAGTTGCGCAAGACCAAAGTGGTCGGCGCGATCAATAATAATGGTGTTGGCTGAGGGAATATCGATACCGGTTTCGATAATGGTGGTACATACCAGCACGTTGTATCGTTGATGGTAGAAATCGCTCATGATCTTTTCTAGCTCACGTTCGCGCATTTGGCCATGGGCCACGGTCACGCGAGCTTCTGGGATCATTTCACTGATTTCATTGGCCGTTTTTTCTATGGTCTCGATATCATTGTGTAAAAAGTACACCTGGCCACCGCGCATAATCTCACGCAGTAATGACTCTTTAATCAGGCTGTCTTCGCGTTCACGGACAAAGGTTTTCACCGCGAGGCGGCGCGACGGTGGGGTGGCGATAATCGAAAGATCGCGCATGCCACTCATCGCCATATTCAGTGTTCTGGGGATCGGCGTGGCGGTTAAGGTGAGAATATCTACATTGGCGCGCATCGCCTTAATTTTCTCTTTCTGGCGAACCCCAAAGCGGTGCTCCTCATCAACAATCAATAAACCGAGGTCGCGCAGCTTCACATCCGATTGCAGCAACTTATGGGTGCCGATGAGAATGTCCACTTTACCCGCTTCACAATCGGCCAAAATCGTTTTTTGCTCTTTTGCTGACTTAAAGCGTGACAACACCTCCACACGGACAGGAAGGTTAGCGAAGCGGTCACGGAAATTCTCGAAATGCTGTTGCGCCAGCAGGGTGGTGGGGACTAATACGGCAATTTGCTTGCTGTTATTAACCGCTAAGAAGGCGGCACGCATGGCCACTTCGGTTTTACCAAAGCCAACATCGCCACACACCAAGCGATCCATGGCAATGGGGCGACACATATCCGACAGCACGGCGTTGATAGCTTGTGATTGATCACTGGTTTCTTCAAACGGGAAAGTCGCCCGGAAGGCGCGATAGGCGTCTTTGTCATGGCTAAAGGCAAAGCCAGGTTTGGTTTCTCGCTTGGCATAAACATCAAGCAGTTCGGCGGCGACATCGCGCACCTTCTCTGCGGCGCGGCGGCGTGCTTTTTCCCACGCCTCGCCGCCAAGTTTATGCACAGGCGCGCTCTCTTCCGCGCCACCGGAATAGCGGCTAATCAAGTGTAGTGCGCCCACCGGCACATATAGCTTGGCACCCTGTTGGTATTCCAACGTCATATATTCGGTTTTGAGTCCGCCAGCTTCCAGGGTTTGTAAGCCTTGGTAGCGACCAATACCGTGCTCAAGATGCACAACGGGTTGACCGGGTTTTAGCTCCGCCAAGCTTCTGATCACCGCATCTGTGCTGACGTTTTGCTTGCGTTTGTCGCGGCGGCGTTGCTGTACCGCGCGCTCGCCAAACATATCGCTTTCACAAATCAGCGCAAATTGGCGGGTGTTATCAATAAAGCCTTGATCAACGGGGCCAATGATTAGGCCAAATCGGCCGGGTTGCGACAAGGCTTCGGACAGGCCATTAGCTACCATCGGGCGGATTTTGGCTTGGGCGAGGAGATCGAGTAGCGCTTCGCGTCGCCCTTCAGACTCAACTGAGAAAATGATGTCGCCGTCAAATTGCTCGCTGAACTGGCGCAGCGCCGCAAGGGGCTCTTTGGCTTGATGATTAACCGTCAACGTTGGTAGCGGCGTAATATCGAGGTTTTCTCGCCCTGCTTTTTCAGTGACAGTGTCACTTTCTAGCTTTAAGCGTGGGTAGTGCTTGAGCGTAGTAAACAGGGCCTCTTTGCTTAACCAGAGCGCATCGGGGGGGAGCAGCGGTCGAAGCGGATCGACGCGACGCTGATCATAGCGGTTTGCCACATCGGCTTGGAAATGATCAATGGCGCTTTCCATATCGCCGACTGATAACACCAATGTATTGTCAGGCAAATAGTCAAACAAGGTTTCTGTTTGTTCAAAAAACAGCGGCAGCCAGTATTCAATCCCGGCCGGCCAGGTTTTTTTACTTACCTGCTGGTAAATGGATTCTGGCTCTCGGCGCGCTTCAAAATGCTCGCGAAACCGGCCACGAAAATATTCTACTGCGGCATCATCGGTGGGGAATTCATGCGCCGGCAACAGCTGGATGTGT
The DNA here is from genome assembly GCF_003390965.1 of Salinivibrio sp. HTSP. Lineage (NCBI taxonomy): Bacteria > Pseudomonadati > Pseudomonadota > Gammaproteobacteria > Vibrionales > Vibrionaceae > Salinivibrio > Salinivibrio sp. HTSP. Next base: position 51,126 of record NZ_PXUD01000063.1, on the reverse strand, counting down.
TCCAGTTCCCCGGTTGAGCGTTGGTTTTCCGGGTCAAATTGACGAATGGTGTCGACTTCATCGTCAAAAAAATCAATACGATAAGGTTCGTCACTGCCCATTGGGAACAGGTCGAGGATCGAACCTCGGCTGGCAAACTCGCCATGCTCCATCACTTGATCAACATGACGGTAGCCCGCATCGGTGAGCTGATCACGCAACTTCTCAAGCGATAAGATATCGCCTTTTTTCACCATTAAGGCATGTTGATGGAGAAAATGTCGCGGCGTCACGCGCTGTAATGCGGTGCTCGCTGGCGCAATGAGTACCCCGTCTTGTTGATGAGGAAGCTGATACAGGCAAGACAAACGCGCGGAAATAATATCCTGATGGGGGGAGAAACTGTCGTAGGGCAGGGTTTCCCAGTCAGGAAAGAGGTCGCAATGGCCTTGAGTAAATTGGCGAATGGCGGGCTGCAAACGCACGGCGGTTTGGTTGTCCGGCACCAAAAGAAACACCGGGCCGGCGTGTTGCTGCGTGAGCGTGGCAATGGCTAGCGGTAATGCAGCCCCTGATAGATTACCGAGATGTTTAACATCGCCTGGCCCTGAGGGCAGCGTAAAAGCATAGAGCGGTTGTTGGGTCATGATTTTAACTGCTTGATTGTTTGCGGTTTCGTGCACGTTTTTTTAGTAGTTTCTGCTGATGATGCAGCGCCGCACGAATGAGCGTGTCGCGGTCTTCTTCCATTAAACGCGTGTACTGGATTTGGATCACATAGTCAGGATTTTCTTGCTCACTGTCGGCATCAGGCTCGCACCCGGTGACGACGCCGTAGCAATAGATGGCCGTCGGCGGATAATCGAGAAATAACTTCACGCGCGCATGCACGCCTTTTTTAAGCGGTGAATGACTATGGTAAGAAAAACTGCTCGCCCCAAAGGTGTGTGTCACAAAGCGATGATCGGGCTGATCTTCGTGACTGAGCATATAGCCCATCATCAGTGTCATTTTTTCGTTCTGAGCCTGCAGCACCCGGAATAACGCAGAGGCATCCTCTGGATCGATAGCCTTTAAATCTTTTTCTACGTCGCTATCGAGCTGGCCGCATTGACTCGCCAGGCGAAAAGGCGCCGGGATTTCGGCGGTAAAAGCCTGAGCATCCGGCTGGGCTTGATTGTCAGCAAGAGGCTCAACATTAATGCGAATCGCCGCTCGCACAGAAAAATATTCGTCTTGGCTCATCACTGTGCCTTAGGTTGCAGTTGTATTAATGATTATCACGCACCCGTGGCGAGAGGTAAAGATCAGTCGCAGTTTCTGGGGGCGGTGAGGCGTTAATTAGGGTGACAATGGTGCCTTTCGTACAAGGTCGGCTTGGCGTGCCCCAATTGGACAGGTATGCTTGCAGCGAATCAAAACAATAAGCTAGGTGCGCTATGTTTCAACCCTTGTCGGTGTTTATTGGCTTGCGATACTTACGCGGCCGTTCAGCCGACCGTTTTGGCCGATTTGTCTCGTCGATGTCGACGGCAGGCATTGCTATTGGCGTGATGGCGTTAATCACCGTCTCGTCGGTGATGAATGGCTTTGAAGCTCAGCTGAAAGGCCGAATTCTCGGCGTGTTGCCTCATGCGATTATTGCTAACGGGCAAGCAAACCCAGATCAAACCGCGATTGAGCGTTGGCCTCACGTGATTGATACGGCACCAATACAAACCACGGATGCCGTGATTCAAAGCCGTAAAGGCTTAAGCGCCGGCTTACTAGAGGGCATCGACCCCAGTGCGCATGAGCCCTTGGCTGCCCACTTATTGCAAGGGGAATTATCGGCACTGGCCGCCGGGCGCTATCAAGTGATCATTGGGCGTAGTATGGCCTCTGAGTTACAACTTCGCGTCGGGGATGCCGTGCGCGTGATGGTCACCAGTGCCAGCCGCTTTACACCGATAGGCCGGATCCCCGCACAGCGTCTCTTTACGGTAGCGGGGATCTTTCATACCGGCACGGATGTCGATGGGCAGTTAATGCTGGCTAACATTGAGGATGTGGCGAGGCTCAGTGGGGAGCCGCCGTCTCAAGCCAACGACTTACGCCTGTTTTTAGATGATCCATTTGCCATTACCCAATTAAAGACACATGCTGATCCCGATACTTGGACGGATTGGCGTGTTTGGCGTGGCGAGCTGTTTCAAGCGGTAAAGATGGAAAAGAACATGATGAGCTTGATGCTCAGCCTGATTGTGATTGTTGCTGCCTTTAACATTATTTCCGCGCTGATCATGGTGGTCATGGAAAAGCAATCTGAGGTCGCGATTCTAAAAACCCTTGGGATGCAAGATAAAGACATTGTGGCTGTCTTTGTTGCTCAAGGCAGCTTGAGTGGTGTGCTGGGCGCGGCGGTAGGCGGCGTACTTGGTGTGCTCCTATCGGCATACATCAATGAAATCATGTCTATTTTTGGCGTGAGTCTGCTGGGTAACGGCCTAGCGTTACCTGTGGTTATTAATCCTTTTCATGTGGTGATGGTATTAGGCTTAGCGGTCGTGCTAAGTGTGCTAGCCACGCTATTTCCTGCGTTTAAAGCGGCATCTGTTCACCCTGCTGAGGCACTGCGTTATGAGTAAATCTTTGTTGTCCTGTCACCGCGTCAGTAAAACGTATCAAGAGGGCGGACAGCCGACCTGCGTGTTAAACGATGTTTCCTTGACCATTGCCCCGGGAGAGCTGGTGGCGATAGTGGGCTCCTCTGGCTCGGGGAAAAGTACATTATTACACACCTTAGGGACGCTCGATTTGCCCTCGGAAGGTGATGTGTGGATTGAGGGTGAGGCGGTCAATGCGATGACGGCCAAGCAGCAAGCGAAGCTGCGCAATCAAACGCTTGGGTTTGTTTATCAATTTCACCATTTGCTCGCCGATTTCACCGCGCTGGAAAATGTGATGATGCCGCTTTTGATCAACAAAATGCGCCACAGCGCCGCGTCTGAACGTGCGACGGCCATGCTCAACGCGGTAGGGGTCGGACACCGGCTCAGCCATCGCCCGGCAGAGCTATCAGGTGGCGAACGGCAGCGTGTGGCCATTGCGCGTGCGTTAGTCAATGAACCTAAATTAGTGTTAGCCGATGAGCCTACGGGGAACCTTGATCATACCACCGCGCTGGAAATCTACGATTTGATGCGCCAGCTCAACGCGCAGCATGGCACAGCGTTTTTGGTGGTGACCCATGATAGCGAACTCGCCGCCAAGCTAGACCGTCAGCTGACCATGCAAGATGGTCAACTGCTGGGGCAGGAGGAAGCATGAAGCCTTTATCGCTGGCCATTGGTCGTCGCTTCAGTCGCGCCAGACAAAGAAACCGTTTGGTCTCCTTTATATCCTTGTCGTCAGTGATCGGAATTGCAGTGGGGGTCATGGTGATCATTGTCGGCCTGTCGGCGATGAATGGGTTTGAACGTGAGTTGAATCAACGTGTGCTGTCTGTGGTACCGCATGCCCAAGTGTTTGGTGTTAATGGTCCTATCGATAACTGGCAACAGGTCAAACGTCAGACTGAGCAGCATCCCAATGTCGAGGCTGCGGCTCCCTATGTTGAGCTGACGGTGTTGATGGAACATGGCTCGGCGTTACAGCCTGCGAAAATTCGCGCGGTTGATCCGAGTGATGAACAAACCGTGAGTCGCATTGGTGATTATATTGAAGGTGGCTGGGAGAGCTTGCCAGTCGGGCAGTCGCAGATTGTGTTGGGACAAGGTGTGGCGGCGAAGCTGGGCGTTAGTCAAGGGGATTGGTTAACGGTCATGGTCCCTGCGACGGACAGCCAACTTGCATTACGCGCCCCAAAGCGAGTGAGAATGCAAGTGGCAGGCCTGTTACGCCTTGGTGGCCAAATTGACCATTCATTGGCCCTGATGCGACTTCAGGACGCGCAATCTATTATGCAAATGGGACAGTCAGTGACCGGTGTGTCTCTAAAGGTGTCTCCGGTGTTGCAGGCCCGTCAGATTGTGCATGAAGTCGGCCAAACGCTAACCACCTATGTGTATCTAAAAGACTGGACCAGTGAGTTCGGTTATTTATATCGAGACATCCAATTGGTGAGAACCATCATGTATTTGGTCATGGTGCTGGTGATTGGCGTGGCCTGCTTCAACGTGGTGTCAACCTTGATGATGTCCGTAAAAGATAGAGCCGCGGACATCGCGATTTTGCGTACCATGGGGGCAGAAGATCGGCTGATTCGTCGCATCTTTATTTGGTATGGGCTCTTTTCTGGTGCCTTAGGCAGTGTGTTGGGCAGTATCTTGGGCGTCACTCTCGCCACTCATCTCACGGCGATATTGTCTCAGGTCGAACAGTGGCTCGGGCATCGCTTTTTATCAGGGGATGTGTACTTTATTAATTTCTTGCCCAGTGAACTGCATGCTGCGGACGTGGCGCTTGTGAGTATCACTGCCATACTGCTTAGTTTGCTTGCCGCTTGGTATCCCGCCCGAAGAGCTTGTCAGCTCGAGCCTGCCGCGGTGTTGAGTGCCAAATAGTGGCTATGCCGCTTGGCACGCTGTGATCACTGATACGCTTTATTGTATTAACACCAAGAGCCCGACAATGGGCTCTTTTTGATCTGCCTTGCTGACCCCTGAAGGGAATACCATGTGCAGACGCGGGGCTGACGATTGCATCGCACTTTTGCCTGACGAAGGTTGGTCGCGTTTGATGCCTCGCGTAGATTAAATCAGGACGATTTAGGAGGGCTTGTTTGGGTTAGGCAACACTTCTTTTATTTTCTTGGGCAAACGTAATTTACGTTTTTCCCAGCTTCTGACCACAGAATAGCGCCATATGCCACGTACAGCGAAATAGCCGATGACAGCCATCACCAGTCCGCTGGTGGCGCAGCCTAATAAAAACGGGGGGCCGATGTGGCTCATTTGCTCCGCCAAGTAATGCCACGATAGTTCAAAGTGGAACGGGTACGGCGGACTATTCATCATCCAGGTGCCGAGCTTATAAGCGAGATAAAAAAGCACAGGCATGGTGATGGGGTTGCTTACCCATACTAGCGCAACGGCGAGCGGCAGGTTAACCCCAAATAAGATCGCGAGCCCGGCGGCCATGATCATTTGGCTGGGCAAGGGGACAAATGCCATAAACAGGCCGACAGCAAAGGCACCGGAAGCCGACCGGCGGTTAAGGCACCATAAGTTGGGGTCATGCAACAGGCTACCAAACACCCTGAGTGCCTTATTGTCGCGCAATGTTTCGCGCTTGGGCATATAGCGTTGGAAAAACTTCTTAGGCATACCTGTTTACATTACCTGGAAATTACGCAATGACGCTGACCTTTACATTGACTGCCGCACTGGCTGTGCTGTCGCTACCTTGGTGGCCAATGTTACCGCCAATTTGGGTCTGCATCATGACAGTGATCGTCTTCGTTGTTGGGTGGAAAAGACGTTGGTGGTGGCTTGCTGGAAGCGCGTTAGGGCTCACTTGGGCTGTATTGTCCGCAAATTTGTATCAAGCCGACGTGATCCACGTCATTTCACACCAAGAGGATACTACAATCAGTGGGACAGTGGGCACCCTTTTCAGCGCAAAAACGGGGGCGCAAGCGATTATTTTTGACGTTGATAAAATTAATCAGACAAGATTGCCGCCTTTTCGCTCAGCCAGAGTGCGCGTTTATTGGCAATCTCCCCCTTATCCCAAGCAAGGTGAACGTTGGCAATTGGTGGTGACGTTTAAGCCCCCTTACGGACGGTTAAACGAGGCGGGATTTGATGCGGAAAAATACTACGTTGCACGGCGAGTGCATGCCAAGGCCCGACTCAAAGAAGCAACGCGGCTAACCGAGCAGGTGAGTTGGCGTCAGCAACTACTTGATACACTCAGCCCAGCTTTGGCGCCGCTTGCCTTTGGGCCGCATTTATTAGCATTGAGCCTTGGCGAGCGGGAATGGTTAACTCCAGCGCACTGGGAAACCCTGACGCACAGTGGTTTAGCCCATTTGATGGCTATTTCAGGATTGCATATTGGTTTGGCCTACGGGATTGGGTGGCAAATCGGCCGTTGGGCGCGCGTCTTTCTCCCGGAACGACGCCTGTTTTTATGGCTGCCTTTGTACGTGGCGATGGGGGTGGCCTCGCTCTATGCGGCATTGGCCGGGTTTGCACTGCCCACTCAACGCGCGCTCATTGCCTTGATGCTGGTCTCAATCAGTAAACGCTTGGGAGCGCGGATTTCCCCGCTCAATCTGTTGCAGTTAACCTTATTATTGGTATTGCTCCGCGACCCTTTCGCCGGTTTCTCAATGAGTTTTTGGCTCTCGTTTGCCGCTGTGGGGGCCTTATGCATGGCGCATTACACGCTGACCCATGCCGCCTCTGATGGTCGAAAACAAACACGGCCTTGGCTTCGTCCTATCAAGCAGCTTATCGGCATACAATTGATTCTATTGGTAGGAATGCTTCCTTTGCAGTTAGGATTATTTGCAGGGATCAGCGCCGCTGCCACGCCCATTAACCTCGTGGCGGTGCCTTGGGTGGGAATGGTGACCGTTCCACTGGTCTTTGTTGGCCTGCTGAGTGAGAGTCTATCGCTTTCCTGGGTTGCGGATTGGGTATGGGGTGGGGCAAATGCCAGCCTTCATCCAGTGATGGCACTCGCCGATCTGGCGGCGGATACCTGGTTACCCGCCCCAGTCACCTCGGCAGGCTGGGCAATATCGGCGACGGTGCTCGTTTGGGGGTTATACGGCTGGCGTTGGCATCGTTTAAAGGCGGTGATGCTGGTCCTGGTCGCAGCCGTGGTAGCTTGGCGAGATCCTAAACCGGTCAACTGGCAAATTGATGTGTTGGACGTCGGGCATGGGTTGGCGGTATTGATCAGTAAGAATCACCGCGCGGTGCTCTATGACACGGGCAACCGCTGGCAGGTGGGCGGTATTGCACAAGCGGTGATCGCACCGATTCTGACCCATCGTCAAATCAGGCAGTTAGATGGCCTCATTCTCAGTCATGGCGACAGTGATCATGATGGTGGGGCGACGTTTATGTCTGATACCTATTCACCGCAGTGGCGCCGTGCCAGTGAGCGTCGTGCTGGGTATCAAGCCTGTGTGGCCGGCGAGCGTTGGCGCTGGCAAGGACTCACCTTTTCGGTACTCTGGCCCCCAGCACAAAAGGCGCGTGCTGATAATGATGATTCCTGTGTAATCCGAGTCTCTGGCGATGGACGTAGCCTGCTGCTCACAGGCGATATAGAAGCCAGTGGAGAGGCTGATTTGTTGGCGTCTCTGACCGATAAACAGGCGCTTAATAGTGACATCATTTTGGTGCCCCACCATGGTAGTGCGTCTTCGTCTTCCTCAGCGTTTATTCGCGCCGTTGATCCGGTTTGGGCCGTCGCGTCAACTGGGCTTCTCAACCCATGGCAGCTTCCGTCACCAGAGGTGAAATTGGCCTATCAAAACGCCGGTATCACTTGGCTTGATACGGCGGCAAATGGCCAAGTGCGTTGGCAGGGTGTCGACTCGGGTTGGCAGTTAACACGTTGGCGGCAGGACCGCAGCGATTATTGGTATCGTCAGATGTTTAAACGTCGGCCAGTATATTTGGACGCGGACTTGTAAAAGAGTAGAATGCCCGTCTGTTTAACACATCTAAACGATTTTAATGAGCGAATATCAAGATAAAACGACCTGGCAGACGTTTAAGCAGCTGTGGCCCTACATTGCCAACTATAAAGTAGGGCTGATTGTTGCCATTATCGCCTTGGTGATTAATGCCGCCAGTGACACCCTGATGCTCTCAATGCTAAAGCCTCTGCTTGACCAAGGCTTTACTTATGACGATGTCAAAGGCGATTTCCTCAAATGGATGCCTGTCTATTTGGTCGCACTCATGGTGATACGTGGCTTGTCGAGCTTTGTGTCCGCTTATTGCTTATCTTGGGTGTCGGGTCATGTGGTGATGACCATGCGCCGCCGGATGTTCAATCACTTCATGAAAATGCCCGTCAGCTTTTTTGACCAAGAGTCGTCCGGTGCACTGCTTTCTCGGATTACCTATGACTCAGAACAAGTCGCGTCAGCGACCAGTAGCGCCTTGGTCAGTTTGGTGCGCGAGGGGGCATCCATTATCGGTTTGATGGCGTTGATGTTTTGGTCAAGCTGGCAGCTCTCCGCTATTCTTCTGGTGATTGCGCCAGTGGTGGCGATTTCTATCCGCATCGTCTCTAAGCGCTTCCGTCGCATTTCTTCCAATATGCAAGATGCCATGGGGTCGGTGACTAGCTCCGCCGAGCAAATGCTTAAAGGGCACAAAGTAGTGTTAAGTTACGGTGGCCAAGACGTTGAAAAGACGCGTTTTGAGAAAGTCAGTAATCGTATGCGTCAGCAGACCATGAAGCTGGTGTCCGCACAAGCGATTGCCAACCCGGTGATCCAGTTGATTGCCTCCATGGCATTGGTGGTGGTACTGATTTTGGCCAACACCGAGGCGATTCGCTCTGAGCTAACTGCAGGTACCTTTGCAGTAGTATTTGGTGCCATGTTTGGTCTGATGCGCCCACTTAAATCCTTGACCAACGTGACCTCTCAGTTCCAACGCGGGATGGCGGCCTGCCACAGTTTATTTAACCTGATGGAGCTGGAAACGGAAAAAGACACCGGGACACACGCGGTGGAGCAAGTGAGTGGCGACATTAAGGTCGAGGATGTGGTCTTCACCTATCCCACTCGCGACGCACCCGCGCTAAATCATGTCAGCTTCGAGCTGCCAGCGGGTCAGACCCTAGCCCTGGTGGGACGTTCAGGGTCAGGAAAAAGCACCATTGCTAACCTGTTAACCCGTTTTTATGAACTAGACAGTGGTGCGATTACGCTCGATGGTGTACCGATTGAGGACTATACCCTGGGTAATTTGCGTCAGCATGTCGCAGTGGTGTCGCAAAACGTTCACCTGTTTAATGACACGGTGGCGAATAACATTGCGTATGCCGCAGAAGACAAATACAGCCGGGAACAAGTCGAGCACGCCGCGAAACTTGCCTACGCGGATGACTTTATTCGAGAGCTTGACCACGGTTATGACACCATGATTGGTGAAAACGGGGTGAGCTTGTCTGGCGGACAGCGCCAACGCTTGGCTATTGCGCGTGCCTTGCTACGTAATGCGCCCGTTTTGATCCTGGATGAAGCCACATCGGCACTGGATACCGAGTCTGAACGTGCGATTCAGGCGGCATTGGATGAGCTGCAAAAAGATCGTACTGTGTTGGTGATAGCACACCGACTGTCGACCATTGAAGATGCCGATCAGATACTGGTTGTGGATGAAGGAGAGATCGTCGAACGAGGCAGTCATCAAGCACTCCTTGAGCGTGACGGTGCCTATGCACAACTTCACCGTATTCAGTTTGGTGACTGAGCATGCTAGAGCAACTGTGGTTTGGTCATCAACGCCCGCTATGGTCGGTATTATTAAGGCCGTTTAGCGCCTTATTTGGCCTCGTGGCGCGCCATCGCCGTCGTCAATATTTACGCGGCAAAACACGGCGCTATTCGGCGCCAGTGCCGGTTATCGTGGTGGGGAACATCATGATTGGCGGCAATGGCAAAACCCCGTTTGTGATTTGGTTGGTGGAGCAACTCAAAGCGCATGGCTACCGACCAGGGGTAGTGTCACGCGGGTATGGCGGCAAATCTGAGCAGTATCCACTATTACTCAGCCAAACCACGCCACCGCGCACGGCGGGAGACGAGCCAGTATTAATTGCGCGCCGCACTCAGGTGCCGGTTTGTGTTGACCCCAACCGCAGCGAGGCAGTTAAACGTATCCTGCAAGAAGGTGTCGATATCGTGGTCACGGATGATGGTCTGCAGCATTATCGGCTGGATAGAGATATCGAAATCGTGATCATCGATGGTCAGCGTCGGTTTGGTAACGGTCACTATCTGCCCCTGGGACCCTTGCGCGAATCACTCGATAGGCTTGAGAGTGTCGATATGTTGGTCACTAATGGCGGCACGCCACAAGGCCAAGAATGGGGGATGCATCTGGTCCCTGGCTTGGCGGTCAACCTACGTACGGGACAACGCTGCCAAGCCTCAATGCTACCGCAAGTAGTGGCAGTTGCTGGGATTGGCCATCCACCCCGCTTTTTTACCACCTTGCAGCAAATGGGCGTGACACCTGTTTATAGCCAAGGGATTAACGATCATCAAACCCTCAACGCCGACGAGCTGGACAGCTTGAGCAAGAAGGGGCAACATTTACTGATGACAGAAAAAGATGCGGTAAAATACCAAGGGATCGCCCAAGATAACTGGTGGTATTTACCGGTAGAGGCGCGGCTGCCTGACGAGGCAGCTCAGGCCGTACTCGCCAAGATAGAACGTTTGCAAACAAACGCGAATAAAAAATAAAGGAACGCTATGGATCACCGTCTGCTTGAAATTGTGGCCTGCCCATCATGCCAGGGCAAACTCTATTATCAACGCGATAACAATGAGTTAGTTTGTAAATTTGATCGTGTCGCTTATCCCATTATTGATGGTATCCCCGTGCTGCTTGAATCAGAAGCTCGTGATATGTCATTGGAAGAGGTCCAGGGATGAGCCCGTTTTATGTGGTGATCCCAGCGCGGTTTGGCTCGAGCCGCTTGCCGGGTAAACCGTTGGCTGATATCGCCGGTAAGCCAATGATCCAACATGTGTACGAGCGCGCTCAAGCGGCCGGTGCCAGTCAGGTGATTGTTGCCACCGACGACCAGCGTATCGAAGCGGCGGTCAAAGCCTTTGGTGGAGAGGTGTGTTTAACACGTGCCGACCATGAGTCTGGCACTGAGCGCTTGGCCGAGGTTGTCGAACGCTATGGCTTTGCTGATGATGATATTATCGTCAATGTGCAAGGCGATGAACCCTTGATCCCCGCAGCGGTTATCGGTCAAGTGGCGGAGAACCTTAGCCAGAATGATCAGGCACCGATGGCCACCTTGGCGGTTGCGATTGATGACCAAGAGCAAGTGTTCAATCCCAATGTGGTCAAAGTCGTGACGGATCAAAAAGGGTTTGCCCTGTATTTTAGCCGCGCCACGATTCCGTGGGATCGCACCCATTTCGAGGCTGAATCACCTGAGATCCCGCAAGCATTGCTGCGGCACATTGGTATTTATGGCTATCGTGCAGGATTTATCAGCCGTTACATCCACTGGACACCGAGCCCGTTGGAGAAGATTGAGTCATTGGAGCAACTGCGTGTGCTATGGCATGGCGAGAAGATCCATGTAGCCGTTGCCACACAGACGCCGCCGCATGGCGTTGATACCCAAGCAGACTTAGAGGCAGTGCGCGCCTATTTAGCCGTCGATAGCAACGCATAGGCGCAATTTTACGCCTACTGCGAATGAAAATAACAAAGCCGCGAATCAATCGCGGCTTTTTTAGTGGGTGATACGCGTTGGCGAGCTTAATTGGTCGGCTGAGCGATAAAGTCACGGAGCCGTTGCCATGCTTGTCCCAATCGCTCGTGCCAATAGCGTTCGAACTGCTCGAGGTATTGCGCACGTGGACCGTATTTTATCCATGGCTGCTTAATTTGCTTTTGCGCCATGAAGTTAGTCGGTGCGGGGATGGGATCGAGGCCAGCGCTTTGAAACTCATAGACGGCACGATCCATGTGTGCCGCGGATGTGACAAGAACTAGATTACTACTCCCAACCACCGACGCGGCTTGGTAGGCTTCCTCCCATGTATCCTTGGCGGTTTCAAGCAACAGGATACTGTTTTTATTGACCCCCAATGCCATTGCGACTCGTGCCAACATACGCGCATGGCTGACTTCATAACCATGGTCATAGCCTGACAAAATCAGCTTGGAAGTGGGGTACATTCGGTGAATACGGATGCCTTCTGCGAGGCGCATTAACGCCGCACGAGAAAGCTCAGAGGTTGGGGGGATAGCGTCATCTACGACATGACTGTTGCCCAGTACCATTACAAAGTCTACCGGTTTTTCCGTAGGGAGAAACGCGGTGTATTGACGCTCAAGTGGACGAAGGAGCCCCGAGGCGACCGGTTGAAACGAAGTGAGAAAAATCCCAGCAAACGCAACGAAGATAACAAAAGATGCCAGCCTTTTACGCTGAGAGAACCAAAGCAGGCATAGCCCGAAAAGACCCAACAACAGCAGCGCGGGCAAGGGCATTATCAAGGTTGAGATAAGTTTTTTTAATTCAAACATGCAATGTCGCCCGAAATATAGTCAAACGAGGCACAAATAGTGCCATAAACCTTTATTAACGTAAGGCTTGTGACAGAATATGCCTTTCTACCACTCAATGATAACGAATGCCATTGTGACTGAGGATAAAAATTTCGACGACATTGCCCACAAATTTGTTAAAAACATTTATGGATCGGGCAAAGGCGAAATCCGCCAAGCGGTTGTTTGGCAGGACATAGAGCAGATCCTGCACTGTTTCCCGCCTGAGCAGACCCTGCATATTTTAGATGCGGGTGGTGGGGTTGCCCCTATGTCTCGGCACTTGGCGGCGCGTGGTCACAGGGTCACTTTATGTGATCTTTCTTCGCAAATGCTCGACTTAGCCCGTCAGGAGATTGAACAACAGGGCTTACTTGCGCAGTATCAGCTGATTCATTCTTCGGTGCAGACGATTGGCGACCATTTGAGCGAGCCACCGGATGTGATTTTATTCCATGCGGTATTGGAGTGGACTGCCGAACCGGAGCAGGTGTTGAAAGACTTGCTCAAGCACTTGCGAGCGGGTGGGGTGGCGTCAGTGATGTTCTATAACCAAACCGGGTTGCTCTTCAAGAATCTTGTGTGCGGTAACCTCACCCATGTTGAGGAAGGCATGCCGCATCGCAAGCGGTTTAAACTTCAGCCACCCAAAGGTTTGCCCCCCGAGAGTGTCTATCAATGGATGCAAGACAGTGACATTACCCTCAAAGGTAAAACAGGCGTACGCACCTTTCACGATTATATGCGTGATACCAACATTGGTGATTTTACCTTTGAGCAAGTTATTGCATTAGAGCAACAGCTTTGCCGCCAAGAGCCGTTTGTGTCTCTTGGGCGATATATTCATGTCTGGGGCCAACATCATGCCCCAAGCAATCAAGATGAAAACAAGGACAACGGATGAGTGATCAGGCTCAGTCTTCCCAGCATTGGGCAGACGACGCTCAGACAGTACCTGAGTTGGTCAGTTGGGTAAAACAAAGTGGCTTGGGGTTAAACCTGCCGCCGGAGCGCTTGGCATTCTTGCTGGCAATGGCGGTGATGAGCCAGGAACGACTAGAAGATGAGTTGAGTGAACACGAACTCGTGGACGTCTTTCGGTTGGTGAGCGAGCAGTTTACCAACGATGAAGGAGGCAGTCTTGGTAATGTTGCCTTCCGCGCCAACAATGCCATCAACGAAATGGTACAAGCGAGACTGCTAAGTCGGTTTACCAGTGAAATGACTGATGGCGACAGCATTTACCGCCTCACGCCATTGGCGCTCGGTATTGCCGATTATTACGCCCGTCATCGTGAGTACTCGACCTTAAAGCTTTCAGTACAGCTATCCATGGTGGCCGATGAAATTGCCAAGGCGCGCCGAGCGGCGGAAGAAGATGGGGATGCCACTTTTTGGCGCCATAACGTTTATGGCGTGTTGAAGTACTCGGTCGCCGAGATTTTTGACCGCATCGATCTTAACCAGCGGGTAATGGATGAGCAGCAGCAACAGGTCAAAGAAGACATTGCCGCGCTCCTCACCCAGGACTGGCAAGCCGCAATCGCTAACTGCGAATACTTGCTCAACGAAACCTCGAGCACCTTGCAAGAGTTGCAAGAAACACTGCAGGCGGCGGGGGATGAGCTTCAAAGCCAGCTGCTGGGGATCCAAGAAGTGGTTCGCGGCCGTGATGACCTCGATTTCGTCGATAGCATGGTATACAGCTTGCAGATGAAACTGGACCGTATCGTGAACTGGGGGCAGCAAGCCATCGATTTATGGATAGGTTACGACCGCCATGTGCATAAATTTATTCGTACCGCGATTGATATGGATAAAAACCGTGCATTCAGTCAGCGTTTGCGCCAGTCGGTTTCCGACTATTTTGATATCCCTTGGTTTTTGACTTACGCCGATGCGGAGCGACTGCGTGATACGCGCGATGAAGCGCTGGTGTTGCGTGACGATGAAGTCACGGGCGAGATGCCAGAAGAGGTAGCGTTTGAACAATTAAGTGTGGTTGACGATGGCCTTTCACAGGCAGTGTCACAGATGCTCAACCGCCATCGAGAAACCGGACAAGCGATCGACTTAGGTCGTGTCCTGAAAGATTACTTAGCCGAGCACCCACAAGCTCGCCATTTTGATCTCGCGCGCTTAGTGATTAACCAAGCGGTCCGCATGGGCTACTCCCAATCTGATCTTAACGCGATTCAGCCTGATTGGCAGGCGATTAACGACTTCGGAGCTAAGGTACAAGCGAATGTCATCGATAAATACTGAACAGCCAATGCCAGAAGGGCTGGCCAAAGCCATTGCTAACCCTTTGTTCCCGGCGTTGGACAGTGCACTGCGTGCTGGCCGCCATATTGCCAGCGACGATCTGGATAACCACGCCTTGCTGATGGAATACGAGCAAGCGCTGAATATTTTCTACCAGCGTTATAACGCTGAATTGGTGCGCGCACCAGAGGGCTTTTTCTATCTTCGCCCGCGTTCAACCAGTTTAATTAGGCGCAGCGTGTTGTCTGAACTGGATATGCTGGTTGGCAAAGTCCTGTGTTTTCTGTACTTAAGCCCAGAGCGCTTGGCACAAGAAGGGATCTTTACCACCCAAGAGCTGTTTGATGAGCTGCTGGCGTTGGCGGATGAGAAAAAACTGATGAAGTTGGTCACGCATCGTGCCACCGGCTCAGATCTTGACCGGGAAAAGCTTTTCGACAAAGTGAAAACATCGCTGCGACGTTTGCGTCGTCTTGGGATGATTTTACCCATCGGTGAAGGCAGTAAATTCCGCGTCAGTGAAGCGACTTTCCGCTTTGGTGCCGATGTACGAGCCGGGGACGATCCACAAGAAGCCCAGTTGCGTCTGATTCGGGACGGGGAAGCCGTGGTGCATAGCCAAGCGCATATTCAATCAAGCCTGCTCGATGATCACTCGGATGAAGACGCAGACAATGCCGATACAGAGACAACGGAGGAGCCGACAGTATGAGTCAGCGCGGTAAGTATCACTCACTCACCATGGTGAACTGGAACGGCTTTTTTGCCCGAACCTTTGATATTGACTCCCTTGTCACCACCTTATCAGGCGGGAACGGCGCGGGTAAGTCGACCACCATGGCGGCGTTTATCACCTCGTTGATCCCTGACCAAACCCTGTTGCACTTCCGTAACACCACAGAGGCAGGCAGCTCGAGCGCGTCTCGTGATAAGGGTTTGCACGGTAAATTGCAGCCAGGTGCCTGTTATGCCGCCTTGGATGTAGTGAATTCACGCCAACAGCGGGTGTTGTTTGGGGTGCGTCTTCAACAAGTGGCGGGGCGTGATAAGAAGGTGGATATCAAGCCGTTCGTTTTACAAGGCTTGCCTTCTTCTGTGGCGCCGACCGATGTGTTGGTCGAGACCTTAAATAACGGTCAAGCGCGTGTACGCCAGCTTAACGAGGTAAAAGAGGCGGCGGGTGAGTATGAAACCGCGCACTTCAAAGCCTTTAACTCGGTCACCGACTATCACGCGCAAATGTTTGAGTTTGGCGTGCTACCGAAAAAGCTGCGCACCCAGCAAGACAGAGGCAAGTTTTATCGATTAATTGAGGCGTCACTCTACGGCGGTATTTCCAGCGCGATCACCAAGTCGTTGCGCGAGTATTTGTTGCCACAAAATGGCGGCGTGAAAAAAGCCTTCCAAGATATGGAAGTGGCGCTGAAAGAAAACCGTATGACGCTAGAGGCGATCAAGCTGACGCAACGCGACCGTGACTTGTTTAAGCATTTGATCACCGAAGCGACCCATTATGTGGCCTCGGACTATATGCGCCATGCCAATGAGCGTCGTAGTAAGCTTGAGCAAGCGCTGTCGTTGCGGGCGGAGCTGAACGCTGCCCAGCAGACGTTGCAGCAAAAGCAGCAGCATGCGGAAACCATGCGCGCAGAATTAGCCGAGCTGGAAGCGGGACAAGATCACCTCGAACAAGATCACCAAGCGGCGGCTGATCATCTGCAGTTGGTGCAATCGGCGATGCGCCAACAAGAAAAGATTCAGCGTTACGAGGAAGACTTACTCGATCTTTCTGAAAAGCTGGAAGAGCAAATCATGGTGGTGGAAGAGGCCACAGAGCAGCTTGCTGAAGCTGAATTGCGTGCGGCACAAAGTGAAGAGGAAGTGGATAGTCTCAAGACTCAGCTTGCTGACTACCAACAAGCACTCAACACGCAACAAACGCGTTCCCTGCAGTACCAACAAGCCCTCAATGCCTTGGAAACCGCGCGTCGCCTCACTGGCGATGAGACCCTCAGTGCAGACGAGGCCACGACACGATTACACGCGTTAAAAGCACAAGAGTCTGAACAAACCGATTGCGTACTGTCACTCAAGCATAAACGCGATTTGGCGTCAGCGACGGCCAATCAGTTTGAACAGGGCTTGCATCTTTTGCACCGTCTTGATCCCTCTGTGCCCCGTGCTGAGGCTGGCAAGGCTGCCAAGCGCTGGGTTGAGCTGGGCAGAGAGCGTCGCTATCTAGCCGACAGTCTAACGCAGCGCCAGTATGAGCAGCGTGAACTGAGCCAACGGGCTGAGCAATATCAGCAAGCGAGCCAGTTAGTGTCGGAATATCAGGACCTAACAGGCGAATCGCTGGCTGACAGTGACGCGGTCGAGCAAGCCGCCGCGCTGCAGCAAGCACGACGCGACGCGCGACAAGAGGAAAAAGACACCCAAGCTGAGCAACTGCGTGAGCTCGCGCGGACACAGGATGCGGTTGACGCGCAAATCCAAGATCTTGAGCTAAAAGCACCGACTTGGTTTGCGGCCAATGACGCCTTGACCAAACTGGAAAGCCAAACTGAAAAAACCTTGGTGGACAGTCAAGCGGTGATGGAGGCGATGCATGCCACGCATGAGGCGGTACGTACGCGCACGCAGCACCAAGATCAGCTGAGTAAACAAAAAGCAAAGATTGAACAAGCGATTGAGCAATTAGCGCAGCCAGGTGGCAGCGACGATGCGCAATTGCAAGGCCTCGCCGACACACTGGGTGGAACTTTACTCTCTGAAATTTATGATGATATCACGCTCGATGACGCCCCTTATTTCAGCGCACTCTATGGCCCGGCGCGGCATGCCATCGTGGTGCCTGATCTTAAAGGCGTTAAAGACAAACTCACTGATTTGGACGCTTGCCCCGATGATCTATACATCATTGAGGGGGATGCCGACGCGTTTGATGATAGCGTGTTTGATGCTCAAGAGCTGTCGGGTGCCGTGTGTGTACACCTAAACGATCGGCAAATGCGCTATTCGCGCTTCCCGACTACGCCTTTGTTTGGTCGAGCTGCCCGTGAGCACCGCCTTGAGCAGCTACGTGAACAACGAGAGGCCTTGGTGGAAGATCATGCCAAAGCCTCTTTTGATGTACAAAAGTGGCAACGCTTGTCACACGCATTTAGCCAGTTTATTGCTGAGCATCTCACGGTGGCGTTTGAGCCCGATCCTGAACAGGCGATCGCCGCTTGCCGCGAGAAACGTGCGCAGACTCAGCGGGCAATAACCGAAGCCAAGCAGGTATTGGCACAACACGAGGCGGCGGTGGCGCGTTGTCAGCAAGCGCTACAAATTCTCGATAAGCTTCGCTACTGTGCCGACGCGCTCACAGAGGAGAATCTCGACGCGCGCGTGCAAGCAGCGGTTGAGCGCGTAGAGGCCGCCAAAGAAGCACAAGGCTTTATCCAACAACATGGTGAAACCTTGGCCGCATTGGAAAGTAGCCTGGCAACACTCGACAGTGACCCTGAGCAATTTGATAAACTAGAACAGGCCTACCAAGAGGCGGATAACACCTTACAGGCGATTAAGCAGCAAGTGTTTGCTGTTGCCGATTTAGCGGAGCGTCGTCCGCATTTTGCCTATCAAGATGCGTCAGACATGCTGACGCAAAGCAGTGAGCTTAACGAACAGCTTAAAGCCAAACTCAAAGACGCCGAGCAGGTGCGCCAACGTGAGCGTGAATCGCTCAAGCAAATTCAGTCGCAGAATAGCCAATATCATCAGGTGCTCGCGTCGCTCAAAAGCGCCCATCAATCTAAGCAAGAGACATTGAACGAGTTTAAGCGTGAGCTTAGTGAGCTAGGTGTGCAAGCGGATGAAGACGCCCTGATGCGTGCGCAAAGTCGTCGTGATGCTTTGTACGATCAAATGCATCAGGCACGGCAGCGCCATAGCGAGCTTTCCCGCGGTATCACATCGCTGGAGATGGAGACCAAATCACTGACCAAAGAGCTGCGTAAACTGCTTAAGCAGTACAAAGAGCTGCGTCAGTTTGTGGTCAACGCCAAAGCGGGCTGGTGTAGCGTCCTGCGCATCGCGCGCGACAATGGGGTAGAAAAACAACTGCATCGTCGAGAAATGGCGTATATGTCTGCTGACGAGTTACGTTCGTTATCAGATAAATCGTTAGGGGCATTGCGCCTTGCGGTTGCTGACAACGAAACCTTGCGCGATGCCTTGCGGGCGTCTGAAGATGTTGGACGACCAGAGCGTAAAGTCTTGTTCTACGTGGCTGTGTATCAGCATCTGCGCGAACGTATCCGTCACGATATCATTCGCACCGATGATCCGGTCGAAGCGATTGAGGAAATGGAAGTCGAACTGGCCCGTCTTACTGATGAGCTTACGCAGCGTGAACAACGCTTGGCGATCAGCTCCGAGTCGGTCGCCAACATTATTCGCAAGACGATTCAGCGCGAGCAAAACCGGATCCGCATGCTTAACCAAGGGCTACAGAACGTGGGCTTTGGTCAAGTGCAAGGCGTGCGCCTGAATGTGTCTATCCGTGAAACCCATGCTCAGTTGCTGATGGGCTTGGCTGAACATGCTGACCAGCACCAAGATTTATTTGGTAATCCAAACCTGACGTTTTCGGAAGCGATGGCTAAACTGTTCCAGCGCTTAAACCCGCATATTGAAATGGGGCAACGTGCGCCACAGACCTTAGGGGAAGAGTTGTTAGATTATCGCAACTTCCTCGAATTAGACATTGAGGTGAATCGTGGCACCGACGGCTGGTTGAAAGCGGAATCCGGCGCGTTGTCGACCGGCGAAGCGATTGGTACTGGGCAGGCAATCTTGCTGATGGTGATCCAAAGCTGGGAAGAAGAATCACGCCGACTGCGAGGCAAAGATGTGATCCCTTGTCGCTTACTCTTCCTGGATGAGGCCGCGCGTTTGGATGCTAAATCGATCTCGACCTTGTTTGAGTTGTGTCATCGCTTGGATATGCAGCTGTTGATTGCGGCACCGGAAAACATCAGCCCAGAGCAAGGGACGACGTATAAACTGGTGCGTAAAATCTTCAACGATCGCGAACACGTCCATGTCGTGGGCTTACGCGGCTTTGGTGAAGAGAAGCGTCGGGAGCTCGATCGCGAGCCGGTGATGGAGTAATCGTCAGTCAAGGTGAAAACGAAGGGGTCGGCCTTAAGGCTGACCCCTTTGCGTTTTAGTCGGTTTTAAAATGACCGATAGTGTCAGCCAGGCGTGATGATCGTTGGCTTAAGCCAGTGACGGTTTCGGCGGTGTCATGTGTACGCTGCGAGACAGTTTCAGCTGATTGTGCAATGTCTGTGATGCTTTCGCTGATTTCTGTCGTCACTTGTGTTTGCTGCTGGGTGGCATTGGCAATGTGTGAGGTCATCTGATTGATTTCGGTGACCATGTTGGCAATATCAACCAGCGCAGCGTTATTTTGCTGACAATAGTCCACACAGGTCTCAACGGTTTGGCTGGTGGTATCCATATCTGCCACCGCTGACTGCGTCTCTTGACGTAATGCGGCAATTTTATCGCGGATACTTTCGGTCGAGTCTTGGGTACGTGAGGCGAGGGTGCGTACCTCTTCGGCGACCACGCTGAACCCACGGCCTTGCTCGCCCGCGCGCGCCGCTTCAATCGCCGCATTCAGTGCCAACAAGTTGGTTTGCTCGGCAATGGCTTGAATTACATCCAGTACGGTGCCGATTTCTTCGCTTTGTTGCGATAAACGCCCCATGGTGGCGGTGGCTGCGTCCATACTCGATGACAAGGTACGGATTTGCGCAACCAGGTCGTCACCAATTCGTGAGCCTTTGTTGACGGCTTGGGTGATGTCATCAGACGCGGTGGAGGCTTGATCTGCATACTGGGCAACATCGGTGACGGAGGTAGCCATTTCTGTCGCTGCTGAGGCAACTTGATGGGTATGCTTGACCTGATCGGTCACGCGATCGCGCATGGTTACCACATCTTGATTGATGTCGTTAGAGGCTTGGCCGAGTAACCCAGAAGCTTGGTGCGCCTCTTGAATCACCTGTTGGAAGCTTGCGAACATATCATTGAGCGAGCGACCAAGCAGCGCCATTTCGTCTTTACCGCTATCGGGTAAACGTTGGGTTAAGTCTTTATCTTCTGCAATGGATTTAATACGTGTGGTGACCGCAATCATGGGTTTGGCAATATTGCCACCGAGAATATAGGCAATCACGATCGCGACAACCACTAACACCAATGAGGTAATCACCGTCGCTTTGAGAATGGTACCCTGCATGGTCGCCACTTGTGATAGCGCTTCCTGTTGACTGATTTGATTGACCAGCGCCCAGCGCTTGCCGAAGACATCAATCGGTGAGTAAGCGGTATAGACGGTTTGGTTGCGATAACTCTGCTCTTTGCCAGTGCCCGTTTCGCCTGCCAGCGCTTGGGTAATGCTTTGCGACGCCATGGGCATTTGGCCCGCGGCGGTATCGGTGAAATCAATGCGGCGAATCAAATCGGGTTTGACGCCATTGGTGCGCAACAAGTGTAAATACTCAGATTTGTCCTCTTGTAAAGCGCGCGCTTCGGTGCGAAGGACGTTATCAGGCCCGACCATAAACATTTCGCCGCTTTGTCCAAAGCCTGCTGACTGCCATTGGCCTTGACTGCTGATCACGCCACTTAAACGCTGAATCGGCAATTTAAAGATGAGTACGCCCTGCGTTTCGCCGTTCTCGACGATAGGGGTGGCGATAAATGAGGCCGGTTCATCGTAGCTGGGAAAGTAAGGGCGATAATCCACAAAACTGATGGCGCCGGCTTTTGCATCAATCGCCTCTAAAAAGGCATCACCCATGCCGCTAGTAGCGTAGGGACCCGCAAATAAGCTGGTTCCAAAGTCAATCTCTTTGGCCACCGAGTAGACAATACGGCCATTGGCATCGGCTAACACGATGTCTTGGTAGCCAAACGTTTCGGCAAAGCGGTGATAGTTAGGGTGATATTGAGTGTGCACCTTGTCATACGTGGAGCCATCATTGGTGGTCACCAACTTGTCTTTCTCGCCCAAAGGATGGGGGCTGCCGCTGATATAAAATTGCTGCAGTGTCCGCGTGGCAGGGGCGAGCGCTGCGAGGTTGGAGCGTGCATTGGCGTTGGTATCATTGCGCGCTTGGTAAACATCGCCGAAGGTGTCGGTGTAGTAGTCTTGCAGCGCGCGCCGGGCCGCTCTATCAGTGCGGACTTCACGGCTGTAGCGTCGATAAGCTTGGCTAAAAGACGTTACCGCGTTTTCGGTCATGGTGGAGTCGGCCATTGAGGTGAGTTGTTGGCCGATAAATGAAAAATAACTGGTTAATTCAGAGTGTTTGGCTTCGCGTACGGCTTTGAGCTGACTAATGGCCTGCTCTCGCATTTCATCGCCAAACAGTGTGGTGGTTCGGTTTGCCAACACCGCGGCGGTGGCGACAATACAAATAACACAGGCGGAGATGATCGCCGCAGAAACCTTGGTGCGAACTTTCATACTACTAAACTCCTGAAACGTCGTTATGACGGCATCAAATCAAGACACCTTACTGGCGTAAAGTGGAGGTGGGGGCTTATTCGATAGGGAAATAACATGCTCAAACCGTCAGGTCGCACTCTAGCATGGCCACACTGTGGTATTGGCCAAACTTTTCACCGACATCATTTAGCTGTCCAACTTGTTGGAAGCCAAAGCGACGATGCAATGCCAATGACGCTGGGTTAGGTAGCGTGACGAGAGAATAGGCGCGGCGCAGGGCCTTATCGCGCATTCCGTCGAGCAAGGTTTGCATTAATGCCGAGCCAACCCCACGGCCACCGGCATCGGGGGCCGCATAAATGGTGATTTCTGAGGCGATGTGGAAAGCCTGCTTGGGATTGAAAGGC
The DNA here is from genome assembly GCF_003390965.1 of Salinivibrio sp. HTSP. Lineage (NCBI taxonomy): Bacteria > Pseudomonadati > Pseudomonadota > Gammaproteobacteria > Vibrionales > Vibrionaceae > Salinivibrio > Salinivibrio sp. HTSP. Next base: position 28,693 of record NZ_PXUD01000063.1, on the reverse strand, counting down.
GTATTGTAAGCAAAGCCAAGGATTTGTTGGTCTTGCTCTGCCACCCAGGCTTGATAGCAGGAGGACGGATCAAACTGAGCAAACCATTGTTCACGTTCAGCTAATGGCCATGGGCACAAGTCAAACGTAATGGCAGTGTGTGTAATGTAATAATTATAAATCGTATTGATCGCGTCACAATCACGCAATTCCATGCGTCGAATAAGCATTTTCGCTTCCTTTTCGCTTTTTTTGCGCGATATAAGATAACGAAGTTCAACGCATTCGCCAAGTGTTGGTGATAAATGAAACACTTGTCGTGCATTTAATACCCAAATGTTGCTGTCTTTTGCGCGAAAACAAACGCACGCACTGTTAGGCTAACAAAATGCTCGATAAGGCATTGAGGGTGGCGGAAGATCGGATTAGCATGAGGTTTCTAGTTCTCGGCATAAAGGATCCGTTTTGTCAGAGTTTAAAGCGACATCTATTTCTCCAGTCGGTCCGTTTTTCTCGCCCATGGTGCAAGGTTACTGGCGGCTGGATGATTGGCAAATGACGCCGCAGCAGCGCTTAAGCTTTCTTAAGGCGCACATCGACTTAGGTATTACCACGGTCGACCATGCGGATATTTACGGCGATTATCGCTGTGAGACACTGTTTGGCCAAGCGCTGAAGCTTGACCCCAGCGTCAGAGACGATATCCAAGTGGTGTCGAAATGCGATATCAATTTGGTCAGTGAGGCGGCCCCAAACCGTAAAATCAACCATTACGATACCAGTTACCGGCATATTTTGGCGTCGGTGGATAACTCCTTGTCACGCTTGGGCGTAGAAAAACTGGATGTGTTACTGCTCCACCGTCCTGATGCGTTAATGGATGCAGATGAAGTGGCTGAAGCCTTTACGACGCTGCGCCACCACGGCAAGGTGGCGCACTTTGGTGTCTCTAACTTTACGCCTTCACAGTTCGACCTGCTTCAGTCTCGTTGGGATGAATCCTTGGTGACCAACCAAGTGGAAATCAACCCGCTACGGTTTGATGTGGTGCATGACGGTACGCTGGATCAGTTACAGCGGTTGCGTATTAAACCGATGGCGTGGTCTTGCCTTGCAGGCGGCGAGATGTTTAACGGTGAGTCTGAGCAGGCTATACGGGTACGTGATACCTTGCATGCTATTGGCGAAGAGCTAGGTGGTGCGACGATCGATCAGGTGATTTATGCCTGGGTGATGCGTCATCCGTCTCAACCTTTGCCGATTATTGGCTCGGGGAATATTGAACGCGTTAAAGCTGCCAAAGCGGCTTATGACCTCAACCTCACGCGTGAGCAATGGTATCGGATATGGGTGGCGTCAAAAGGGCACAATGTCCCTTAAATAACAGCGTGTAACCGACTGACTCTCAATTAATAAGGCGGCTATTAGCCGTCTTTTTGTTGATTGTTCAGTGACGGAAAGGGCCACTAGGTGATATGTCTGACGAATGAGTGGAAAACGCTAAACGGTGCGAATGAAAGTAGCATGCAGAGCCAGCGCATGACTGATGGCGACAAAAAGCGAACATCCCTTGCTTTTAATACGCCACTTTCTTTTATTACGCCGTAGTAGGCAGGTGAGACCGGTGGAGACATCCTGTTTACCCGCCGGAGACCATTATTTTTTTGCCTGGAATTGCGAATTATGTGAGGTGAGGGCAGACACTTCTAGCATTGGTGCCGCATCAATATCATCGGCGTTCATCATCGAAGAGATACGTTGTACCGATGACAGCAATAACGATTGCTCCCACTCATCTAAACTTTGAAAGCGTGAAATAAAGTTTTCTTGTAGGGGTTTGGGTGCTTGTTCTAACGCCGCTTCCCCTTGCTCGGTCAAGTGGGCATGCACTTTACGCTTATCAAGCTCACTGCGAACACGCAAAATCAATCCGCGCTTTTCTAGACGATCAAGAATGGTCGTTGCCGTTGCCTGACTCATATTAGTATGGGTCGAGAGCTTACGAATGGTCACTTGGCCCAGCTCTTTAATCGCACGCATTAGGACAAGTTGGGGGCCAGTGATCCCGGATACTTTGTTAAGTTTTCGTGAATGCAGGTCTATTGCGCGGATGATTTGCCGCAGCGCAACCAGTACTTCTTCGTGTTTTTCCATTTACTCACCTCCACCAGAAAAAATCGCCAACGAAACTTACAATACCCGCGGTTGGAGTGCAAAGGCATCGAGAGAAAAATCGACTTTTCATGGTTTTTTTCACTATCAAATAATCAATGTGCTTTCAGTCTATTATAACCCTTAGAGTTCAAATTAAATCTAATTTATTGTTATTTTTAGCTGTTTCAGTGAGCAGGCGCAAAAAGTGCCACATAGTCATTAGTTTAAGTGGTCAAGAGGTCGGATCAGCGTTGCAACACGTTGCACCAAACCCTGCTTGGAGTGTGGAGATCACAGCTTTGATAATAGCCTCAATTCCTTGTTGCATTTAGTAACATAATGCTTAGAATCTCTCGCATACAAACGATAATAGTTCTCATAACTGTTCATACTAAAGCGAAGGACAAAGTACTATGGAAATGACCCCTTTTAAGCGTAACCTTATTGCGCTTTCCTTATTTGCCGCGCCTCTGGGCGTTAATGCGGCGACGCCAGAAGACGTTGTTGAACATTACGCCGATATCGCGCATGCGGTATTCGCAGACTCCCACACGACGGCGGTCGCGCTTGATGAAGCCATTGAGGCTTTTACTGCCAGCCCCTCTCAAAAAACCTTTCAGGCAGCAAAAAAAGCATGGTTAGACGCACGAGTGCCTTATCAGCAGTCAGAAGTGTTCCGTTTTGGCAATGCGATTGTTGATGACTGGGAAGGGCAGCTGAACGCATGGCCACTGGATGAAGGTTTGATTGATTATGTGGCAGACGGTTACCAAGCCGAGCTGGGTAACGCTGGTGCGACAGCAAACATTATTGCTAACCAAAGCATTCAAATTGGTGCGACGGATCTCGATGTCGCTGACATTACGCCAAAACTGTTGGCCAGTCTCAATGAGGTAGGCGGGTCAGAAGCGAACGTGGCTTCCGGTTATCATGCGATTGAGTTTTTGCTTTGGGGGCAAGACTTAAATGGCACTCATCCAGGTGCGGGCGAGCGCCCATATTCAGACTTTGCTTACGGGGAAGATTGCACGAACGGCCACTGCGACCGTCGCCGCGAGTACTTGAAAGCGGCCGCCGATCTCTTGGTGGATGATTTAGCCTGGATGCGCGACCAGTGGGCGGAAGGTAATAAAGATAACTATCGCGCGACGCTATTGGCGGATTCTAGCGAGAACGGCTTACGTAAGATGCTGTTTGGTATGGGGTCTCTCTCGTTGGGTGAATTGGCCGGTGAGCGCATGAAAGTCGCATTGGAAGCCAACTCGACCGAAGACGAACACGATTGTTTCTCTGATAATACCCACAACTCGCACTTTTACAATGAGCAGGGTATTTACAACGTCATGATGGGCGCTTATCAGCGTGTTGACGGTAGCAAACTGACAGGGCCATCCGTGCTTGACTTAGTCAAAGACAAAGATACTGACGCGGCCAACGCGATCAAGACAAGCTTTGAGCAAGCGCGTGAGCAAGTAAAAACACTTGTTGTGTCAGCGGAAAAAGACAATGTGCATTTTGATCAATTAATCGCGGCGGGCAACAATGAGGGTAACCAACTCGTCAATGCATCCATCACCGCACTGGTTGACCAAACCAAACACATTGAGAAAGCCGCTCAGATCATCGGCATTGATAATCTCAACCCAGATACCGCGGATCATCAATTCTAATTGTCCGCTAATGATATCAAGCCCCGTGCCGCGGGGCTTTTTGCTTTGTCAGGATACAACATGAAGTCCAAAGTCATTGTTTACCTCGGTGCAATCGGCGTCAGTGCCTTGGTGAGCGCGTCAGCGGTTGCTTTTGAGCGCACCTCGGGTGGCAGTACCACGGTGATTAAAAAAGGGGCCAACGCTTTCTCCCAGCCTGCCGCTAACTTACCCATGAGCGAGCGCATCGACTTCAGTGTCGGGAACAGTTTTTTTCGTAACCCCTGGGTCAGCTCGCCGGCTTCAACCGATGCGCGTGATGGGCTTGGCCCTTTGTTCAATACCAATGGCTGTCAGAATTGTCATATAAAAGATGGCCGTGGGCATCCGCCTTCTCCTGGTGATACCAATGCTGTGTCGATGTTGGTGCGATTGAGTGTGCCGGCAATGACCGAAGCAGAACAGCAGAAATTGATCCAATATGGCAATATTCCCGAGCCAAATTACGGGGGACAGTTACAAGATTTTGCCCTGCCAGGTGCGAAGCCAGAAGGAAAGGTTGCCTTAACCTATTCAGCCGTTCCTGTGACTTTTGCCGATGGTGAGACCGTCACTCTGCGTCAGCCACATTTAACCGTCACCGAGCTTAACTATGGGCCGATGGCGGAGAATGTTCAGATGTCGGCGCGGATTGCGCCCCCAATGATTGGATTGGGATTGTTGGAATCTATTCCAGAGGAAAAGATTTACGCACTGGCTGATCCTGAAGATGCCAATGGTGATGGGATCTCAGGTCGTCCCAATCAAGTGTGGGATATCGAGAAGCAACGCACTGCGCTTGGCCGGTTTGGTTGGAAGGCGGGACTACCCACGGTTAACCAACAAAACGCCGCGGCCTTCAATGGCGATGTGGGACTAACCACTTCCATGTTTCCGCACCACAATTGTATGCCGTCACAGTCTGTGTGCGACGAGATGCCCAATGGTGGCGATCCAGAAGTCAGCGACAATATCCTCGGGTTTGTCGAATTTTACGCCCGTCATTTGGCGGTGCCAGCGCGTCGCAATATGCAGGATCCTGCCGTGAAACAGGGGCAAGATATCTTCGTGCAAACAGGCTGCAATGCGTGCCATGTGGCGTCATTTACTACCGCAAAACGCCCCGAACTTAGCGCACTGAGCGAGCAGCGTATTCACCCCTATACGGATTTGTTGTTGCATGACATGGGAGCGGGGCTAGCGGATCATCGAGGAGAGTTTATCGCCAACGGTAGAGAGTGGCGCACACCACCTTTGTGGGGGATTGGGTACACCAAAGAAGTGAGTGCGGATGCCACCTATCTGCACGATGGTCGCGCGCGTACCCTCATGGAAGCCATTTTATGGCATGATGGCGAAGCCGCCAGTGCGAAACAGCGTGTGCTGGCGATGCCGAAAGCGGAGCGTGACGCCTTAATCGCGTTTTTACGTTCCTTATAACAACAATATGCTGGAGTCTTGTCGCATGCGTTTTCGACTCAATCCTATCGCCGTGATCTCTCTGAGCGCCACGGTATTACTCGGTGGGTGTTTATCTCAAACCGAGACCGGGCCTAACCACGGCCTTTGGCAACTACAAAAGCAGCGAAGTGAGCAGTTTCTTTCTGCGGCCACGGATCTGGCTAAGACCACGCAATCGGTCTGTACTCAGGGCACGCCGATTGATGATGCGCGCCAAGCGTGGAAGACGGTGATGGCCAATTGGATGCCATTACAAGGGGTAGAAAAAGGGTCTGAGGACGCCTTGGCGCAAAGTTGGCGTATTCAGTTTTATCCGGACAAAAAGAATACCACAGGGCGAAAAATTAACGCCTTGCTGGCCAGTGATACACAGTGGACCGCGGAGGCATTGGCCGAGCAAAGTGTGGCCGTGCAAGGCGTCGGCGCGATGGAGTGGTTGCTCTATGACCAGCAAGCTGATTTGAGCCAACCGAAGCACTGTGAAGTGGCGATGGCGGTCAGTGCTCGCTTGCAACAAACGGCATCAGCGCTCAATGCGGCTTGGCAGAAAAACCCTTGGCATGGCATGCCGCCTTCGATGGCGGTGTCAGAAAAGCTCGGTGCGTTGACCCATCAGCTGGATTATGTGCTGAAGAAACTGTCTGGCCCTCTGGGTAAACCGGGCTTTCCTAACCCTTACCAAGGTGAAGCGTGGCGATCACGGCACTCTCTCACATTGTTACGCCAAAGCATCAAAGCGATGCAAACCCAATATCATGCTGAGGGTGGCATTGAACAATCCCTCCGTGAGCGAGGTTATGATGAGGTCGCGGATCGTGTCAGCGAGCATTGGCAGTTGGCATATAACAGCGTGCCACAAGATGGTGAGCCTTTGTTTGATAGGTTAAATAGCGTTGCGGGGTACCGTGATATGCTCACTGTGTACAATAATCTTGAGTATCTCAAATTGGTGCTTGGCGGTCAGGTCGCGCAAGATTTAGGTATTATCGTCGGGTTTAATGCATCAGATGGAGACTAGTTTAAAGCGACGCCGTTTATTAAAAGCGGCTCTGATGGGGGCGGCGTTGCCTACAGTGGTCAATGCGTTGAGTGGTTGTCGCGGCAATCCTACTGCCGACCGTTGCGAGTTACTCGGCTGCGCGCTAAGCAGTGATGGAACGTTCGCGGTTGTCGGCGCGGATCGTACCGGACAGCCCGTATTCCGTCTTCCGTTGCCCGCGCGCGGTCATGGTGTCGCCGCTCAACGTCGAACGGTCGGGACACTGGGTGTGGCATTTGCGCGTCGGCCCGGTGATTTTATGCAGGTGTTTGACTATCTACGTGGCGTGACGCTGTCACAGGTAACAGCCAGTTCAGACCGCTACTTTTATGGGCATGGCGCGATTTCTGATGACGGCCAGTGGCTATATACCACTGAAGGTAAACGCCAAACCAGTGAGGGCGTGGTCGGTGTTTATCGGCTAAGCGCCCGTGGCCAGGTGGAAAAAGTGCGTGAGATCAGTGGCTTTGGGATTGGTCCTCATGAGATTGCACTGGCGGATGCTAATACGCTAGTGGTCGGGGTCGGTGGCATGCATACCGATGGTCGCACCGTGCTAAATATCGATTCAATGTCACCGGCGTTGGTGTACATCGACATCGAGTCGGGTGAGGTGGTTGAGCGTGCTGAATTAGCCAATAAAAAGCTGAGTATTCGTCATTTGATGGTGTCTGAGGATGGCTATGTGGTGACGGGGCAGCAATATCATGGCTCGGATAATGCGCCCTTGGTTGCGATCCATCGACGAGGGGAGCCGATGAAAATGCTTAATGCCACCCCTGAACAATGGGCTCGATTTAACAACTATGTAGCGAGTATCGCGACACTCAATGGCTGGGTGGTGGCGACCTCACCCAGAGGCAATTGCTATGGTATCTGGTCTTTAGACAGCCAAGATATGATAGGTTTGCATCCATTGGTGGATGCCTCTGGTGCCAGTCGTGACGGTGATGTGATCAACTTGAGTTCGGGGGGCGGCAAAATGGTGACACTTGATAGCGCACACCATCCCGATTATCAGATGACGCCAGTGCGATGGGATAATCATTGGATAACGCTGGTGTAATGAACGCGTGGTAGCGTGAAAAGCGGTAGTCTGAACAGGCTGCCGCTTTTTGTTTTATTGTGGGTTGGGGGGGAGAGAAAAAAATCAGACGATGATTTTGTCGAGACGGGGGCAAAATTTGCCATAATTAAAGCATGGATGAGGAGGGGCATATGGTGAGAAGGCACGATGCCTGGTTGGCTAACCTTCTGATAGGATGTTGTTTTTGGGTAAACCCCGGTATGGCAAATGAGGCGATCGAGGTCGGTGGCATGCGACTGCTAGCGGCACCATCCACCTCGGCGCACTCGGCCTCCGATCAAGCGACGTCGGTTGAGCAAACTCTGTCGGCTGACGATCATCGTCAACGCGCCTATCAGTATGCGCGCGACTGGTTGGAGTCGGCCGCCCCCGATGCCACTGTCTTAGCCTATCCCTCAGTGCTGACGCAAGACTATCTCGATAATGGGTTTTCTCTGCTATGGACCCAGGATGCGGCGCGGGACGAGCTGGCAACGCAAGTTAATGTGATTTCATTGGCCAGCTTCAGTCCTGAATTTGAGTGGCGTGCCTGGCAACTTCGCCAGCTCCGCCAACAGGGTAGCGATACCGCGTATGATATTTTTGCTACTGACACGGCGTATGCCTTGATGAGTTACCTGAACGCAGTGCCTGACAAAGGTATGCGCTGGTTTTTTGGCTCGCTGCATCACTCGCCATTGCCTGCGCCCTCCGTGTCTCAGCGAAAGGCGGTTTTTAAAGCCGGTTTGGGGCCGTCTTTGCCTGCTTTTCTGCGTAAGCTTCGACCTCAGCATCCACAATATACCGCGCTTATTAAGCAGATTGTTCGTTTACAACGGCAAGCCCGCTCAATGTGGCCCAGCGTGAACAGCGATGGATTAATTTACCCTGACCAAGCAGTCACGATATCTCTGGCGCTCAATCTCGTCGATAACCTAAGTATGCAGGGTTATTGGGGGGACAGTCAGCGGTTGGAGGCACTGGATGGTAAAACGGTGCGATATGGCGGCGATTTACTCGATGCTGTCAAACGATTTCAGTCACAACATGGGCTGAGTGTGGATGGCATCATTGGCCCATCAACCTTGAAATGGCTTAATTTAGATGCGTCGGCGCGGATCCGGCTGCTTGCTCTCAACGCAGAGCGGTTACGCTTGTGGTCAGCGCAACAACCGGATCGCATTGTGGTTAATATCCCTGATTATCGTATGCGTCTGTGGGCTAACGATCAGAATGTGTTCGAAAGCAAGGTGGTGGTCGGTCGCCAATCGAGACGTACGCCCCTTTTCTCGTCACGACTCGACTCTGTGGTACTCAATCCGAGCTGGAATGTGCCCCGGAGCATCGTGCAAAAAGATATCCTACCCAAGCTGGTTGATGGGTACGATTATCTTTCTCAGCATCAGTACCGCATTCTGCCTAACTGGCAAAGTGATACCCAAATAGATCCTAGCTTGATTGATTGGCAAAAAGTGTCAGTCGACGGGTTTCCCTACCGGCTTCAGCAGGCACCAGGTCGTGGCAACGCCCTCGGAAAATACAAGTTTAACACGCCCAATCGTAACGCGATTTACCTGCATGATACGCCAGCGCAAAGTTTATTCAGCCGATCACGGCGTGCATTTAGTTCCGGCTGTATCCGTGTCGAGCAAGCAGAGCAACTGGCGGACTTATTACTGGATTTATCGGGTAAGCAGCTGACCGATTATCAGCACTATATTGATAAAACCCAGACCAAGTGGGTACCACTCAAAAGACGTTTGGCGGTGCAGACCATTTATCAGACGGCTTGGGTCACGGATGACGGGGAAGTGGCCTTTCGCGATGACGTGTACGCCTACGATGTCCCCGCAAAACGGACGATCACCACACAAAAGCCTAGCTATTTAACCCAGCAGCGTCATTCTGTGGAGATGCAAGCGCAATAAATATCAGGAAGCCGCGTACAACCGTGGCTCCCTTTTCATGTCGATGTCGGCGAGCCACGCCATTGTCGTCATCTCAATGAGAGGTATCAGCGTTAGGCTGGTGGCTGAAGTGAGGGGCAATGTAGCGTTGATAGCGTTTGGGTTTTAAGCGTTTAAGGTCGACCAACACAAGGCCATCAATACAATCGGCAAAGTCAGGATCCACACCAAAGTCCAAGAATTGGACCCCTCCGGGCTCGCATAATTCACTGTATTGTTTATACAAGGTGGGAATTCCGACGCCCAGGTGATCGAGTAGCATTTTAAGTTGTTTAAGGTCTTTGGCGTAATCGTTCCCGCAGAAGTGACCCAGAAGCTCACTTTCTTTACTGTCTGCCAGTTCAAAGGGGCGTTTAGAGCGTGCGTACTCGCTCTCGCCTGTAAAGTAGGTACGGTAAAAGAAAATCAGTAACTCTTTAGCTGCCTGTGGCATGGCGTTGCTGATGGTGACTGGACCAAATAAATAACGATACTGAGGTTTCTGGGCGAGCAGCGCACCAATACCAAGCCATAAATAGTCCAAACTCCGTTTTCCCCAATATTTGGGTTGCACAAAACTACGTCCCAGCTCCAACCCCTGCGCAAGAAACGGCTGCATGCCTTGCTCAAAGTCGAATAAGCTTGCGCTATAGATCCCATCCAGCCCTTGGGTGTTAAGTGTCGCTTGGGTGTCACACAAGCGGTAGGCACCCACAATATCGAGCTCGGCAGGATCCCAAAGGACCAAATGCCAGTAATGCTGATCATATTTATCGAGATCACGTCGCTGACCTGTGCCTTCTCCCACCGCACGAAAGGCGACTTCACGTAATCGTCCAATCTCGCGCATGACTGGGGAGTCGGCTTGATAGTCGAGTAAATAAATCAGTTTGCCATCAGGTGTTTGTCCGAGTTGCTGGCCGGCATTGAGTGCTTGTTTAAGCGCTAAACGAGGCTCGGGAGCGGCGATTGCTGTCTCTGTGGGAAACAAGCCAGGTTTGCGTTTGGCAATACGATACAAGTGCTTATGGAATAACTTAACGCGTGTTTTGACGGGGAGGGAGGCGGTGGCACTGTAACTGTGGTGGGGGATCAATTCGCCGACGGTAAAAGCAATGGTATTGTTCTCTTGGCGAAACATCTCTTCAACCAATAGCAGGGTCGAGAGCGGCTTGTATACCATGGATGCGCCATAAAAACGGGCGGAATTGCGGCCATGGACGTGAATCGGGAGAATCGGTGCCTTTGATTTGGTCGCCATGCGTAAAAAGCCAGGATGCCAGGCACCATCACGGATCCCGGTTGGTGCCACCCGGGACACTTCGCCGGCCGGAAAAATGATGACTGCCCCGTCATTTTCCAGCCACTGAGTGATATTTTGTAGGTTTTGTTTCGGGGTATACCCTCCTATATTGTTGACGGGCAATAAGCAACCGTGGAGCGGTTTAACCTGCATCAACAAATCGTTGGCAATCACTTTGACGTCCGGTCGGACAGAACGCACCAGTTTTAACAGCGCTAATCCATCCAACGAGCCGATAGGGTGGTTCGCGATAATCACTACCCGCCCTGATTCGGGGATTCGCTCTTTCTCACGATCGCTCACTCGATAGCTAAAGTTAAAGTAGTCGAGCACTTGCTCAACAAACTCAAACCCTTGCAGATGAGGATACCGCTCGGCAAAGGATTGAAACTCCTGTTCATGAAGTAACCGTTTAAGGGTTCTACTGACGGGGCGTTTCAGCCAGTCTCGCTGTTCTAGTTGGGGATAATGAGACGATAGAACTTTATCAACATCTAACATAAGCAACCCTGCATGCAAAAATGCGTATCTGATTTATCCAGATATCCTAGCGTTAGCCTAGATAGTAAAAGTGACACCTCCTTGGCAGCATAGTTGCAAACTGATGACAGCGTGGCATAGTGAGGCGCGTATTGACGATTCAAAACCTGAGGGCGTGTCACGGATTGCGTGTTATTACGCCACTGAACAGACAAAGAGAAGGTTACCCCCATGGCGTTGCATTATGACATTGTGCCAGTCACGGCATTTCAGCAAAATTGCTCCATTATTTGGTGCGACCAAACGCAACAGGCGGCTGTCGTGGATCCCGGTGGGGATATAGCTAAAATTCGCCAGGTCATTCATTCACTAGACGTGACAGTGACGAAAATCCTTTTAACCCATGGCCATTTAGATCATGTTGGTGGCACTGTCGAGCTTGCTAGCGCGTTGAATGTCCCCGTGGTGGGACCGCACAAAGAAGACGCTTTCTGGTTACAAGCGTTGCCGGCACAAGCCCAAATGTTTGGTTTCGCGCACGCTGAGCCGTTTGACCCTGATCAGTGGCTAGAGCAAGGTGACACCGTGTCCGTGGGCAATAGTACGCTCTCAGTGTTGTTTGCCCCAGGACATACCCCAGGCCACATTGTGTTTGTCGATTTAGAAGGGCGCACCGCTTGGGTCGGGGATGTACTGTTTAACGGGGGGATCGGGCGGACTGATTTTCCTAAAGGGGATCATGCGACCTTGATCAACGCCATTAAAAACACCCTGCTGCCGGTTGGGGATGATGTGACCTTTATCCCTGGCCATGGCCCGACATCGACCTTGGGACATGAGCGTAAAACGAATCCCTTTTTGACCGGGGCGTTCTAGCATATCGTCGAAAGCAGCTGGCCTCGCTGGTGCCCCAGGCTAAGAACTGGGGCTGTTAGTCATCACCGCTGGCAGCGGCCAAGTAGCGCCGAGTGACACCAACAAAGTCTTCGAGCGGCCTGTCGAGCAAGTCTTCACTGACAAACAAATCGTACCCCAGCAATTCTCTGGTATAGCGCATACGGTTTGCCAGCATGGCCATCAAGCCTTTGTAGAGCACGCCGTTACTTCCCCGATAGGGCGTGTCATCAAACATCATGTCTTCCAGCGGTTTGCTGGGTTTATGGTCTCCACGTCGATACGCCGTGATCAGCAACGCGCGTTGCGTCATAATAATATGGCTCACCATGCGCAAGCTGATGCTGTCCAAAAGCGCATCGTAACGCTTAATCTTAATCCCAACCCATGGAAGTGGCTCACCTAACCCTTGCTGATGGAGATGCGGAATGCCAATGGCTTCAATGTTTCGCCACTTAAGCACCCAGCCACCGCGAAAACTGTGGTGCTGTAAATGCATAAATGATAAGGAAAAAGAGAGCTGAGCACGTTGAAGCAACTGGTTGACGGCATAAAAAATAGCCATCATCGCCGCCAAGCCCAATACGCCCTGGCCAAGAGAGAGCGTGGGCTGGACGAGGAAAAAGCAGATCAAAAGAAACGCCACCGCCATGGCGGCCAACATGCTCCAGCGCGCCGCTTCAAATTGAGGAGGATAGATTTTGATCGTTTTTAAAGCATCCATGATCATCCATTCTACGCAAGGGGGACGGAACCGCTCCGCATTTTTCATAAACTATCGGTGGATAATACGCCCATAGTGTCTGATTAGTTTGCCTAAGAATCACTGGATTGGTAAACATTTATCGCTGAATATCACGATCTTTGCGCCTATTAGGGGGCGGTTACCTACAAAAGTGGCGGGAAATTTGGTATAACACGCGCTTTGTTTTTCACCCGCTGCATTCAGCAAGCCTGAACGCAGTGCGTCGGAGTAGGATGATTGAATGAAAATCTCTCACAAGCGTAAGGTACAACTTAAACTCAACAAACGTGTTAAGGCATCATCGCCAGCACGTCAGCGTCCGGTTAAATCAAAACCGGTTGCCGCTGCGAAACCCGCCGCAAAACCATCTACCAAGGCACCGGTGGCGAGCGCAGCCTCTTCATTGACGCCGAAGCAACAGCAAGTGCTCGAGATTGTTCAAGCAAACCCTGAAGGAATTAATCCAAAAGGGATTGGCCTTGCGGCAGGTCAAGAAGACACCAAAGCGGCATCGTGGGCGACAGGTGCATTGAAAAAGCTGACCGAAGAAGGCGCCGTTGAGCGTGTTCAAGTCGCCGCTAACAAGGTGATTTACAAAGCTTGCTGATCCCTTTGCGCACCCGCTTACGTGTTTGATGACGGTATTTAATGCGTAAGCGGATGTTCACCCGACTCGCTAATATGCTTGTCTGATTTTTTTTCCTGCATTGTGATGTAAGGGTAAATAAAAATTTCTATTATCAACCAGTTGTTTTTATGGTGTTAATGAAGTATGTCTTTATTGCGTATTCCCTTATCTAAAGCATGATCAAGCGCAAAATACTGTACGATCTTCCAGACATACGTTTAAAACTGCCTATAGTGGGAGTGTCTATTTCATTTTCTGTCTGGAGGTAAGCCATGGATGTGCTGTCAACCCAGCTGAAAGCGCCCACAGAAGTCGTTTTCGACTACACCCACTTTTTGTGCGAGAGTCAGCAACCCAATTGGACGTTTACCGATATTTTTCGCAGTTTATTGCCCATTTTTACGACTGTGTTTGAACACCAAACCAGTGATGGCAACCCACCGCTTTCTGCACAAGAGCAGCTTTACCAGCAAGCCACTCGCGTAATGTCGGTGCGTAACACTGATACAGCCAACTTGGTACAGCTCGCACGCATCGCACGTCAACAAGGCATTGAAGAGCTAACTATTTTAATGCCTTATGCCCTTGAATATCGGCAAATGGAAACGATTAGCCAGCAAACCGATGCGCAAATAGAGTACAGCAACGAGAACCGTGAATGGGTTCGCCTAACGCTATCCTCAAGTCTTAACCCTCAATCCTAACCACCCGTAAGCCCAGTTTATTGATACTGCGTGAATTAGTGACGCTGGATGAAGGCGGGATCGACGCGCGCGATCCCTTGTTTGTTTTGCTCACAATAATTGAACGGCTTGTCTGTTGCGGTAAAGGCAATAATGGCACATGAGGTGTCAGCGGCTAACGCTGCGTCAATAAGCGCTTCATCATCGTACCCCGCTTGGCGATGGACCACTCGCACCTGATTGGTATTGATACCCCAGAGGCTAAGCTGTGCCGCATTTAAAGCGCGAGGTGGATTAATGATCGTGACCCACTTGGGCTGGCGTGCTTGTAGTGCAATCGCGCGTAAGACCGCCTGCCAGTGTGCGTTTACCTGTGTGGTGACGGTAAAAGCAGCATGATAGCAAGACGATGGCGTGACACGCGCAGAAGACTGAGCTTTCGCTTGATTTGACACATTGGACGTCACGTACATAAAACACCTGTATATATCATCATTACTGTATGTTTGAACAGTAATGTTTTGTGGCGTCACTCGCAAGTCACTCAGTGGTTAGTTTGTGATCAGGATCGGAATTAGATCGCGAGGCATCGGGTTAATACGATGAATGAGTTTGGGTAAATAACTTGCTAAAATCACGGTTTTCATCACGTTGGAGAGCGCATGGAACAAGAGTTCTGGCATCAGCGCTGGGCTGAAAATCAAATAGGCTTTCACCGAGATACGGTACACCCGATGCTTATCCGCCATTGGCCGTCACTGGCACCACAAAGTGACGAAACGGTTTTGGTGCCCCTTTGCGGAAAGTCGATCGATCTCAACTGGCTTGCGGAAAAACACCAGCATGTGATTGGCGTCGAGCTTAGTGAGATCGCCGTTCGTGCCTTTTTCTCGGAAAACTTATATACCCCGCAGGTTTATCGCGCACCGTCAGGGCATACCCATTATTGTTTTGATGAACTGGAGCTGATCAATGGCGATTTCTTTACCGCGCGCCTGAGTCCTATGCCATTGATTTATGATCGCGCGGCCTTGGTGGCCATGCCGCCTGCGATGCGCGCGCAGTATGTCAGCCATATTCGAACCTTGCTGGCACCTGGGGGGCGTTTGCTGCTGATTACCTTATTTTATCCGCAAGCGGATGACACGCCGCCATTTTCCATTGATGCGTCAGTGGTAGAAGAGGCGTTCCAAGGGTTAGACATTCGGTTGCTTGAAACCCATACGGAACCAGACGGCGAGCGTGGTGAACAAGTGTGGTTAATCAAAGCGGCGGCTTCGTAGTGGCTGATTTGAATGAGAGCGTGTCAAGGGGCCATAACGGCCCCTTTTCTTTGACAGCGCTTTCTTAGTGGGCAAGTGAACGTAGAAGCAGGAAAACCGGTTACGCGAGCTTGTTTTTGGCCTGTGTGTATTGGCGTGATTCCCAGTGAGTAATAAAAAAGACCGCTGCAATAATAATACCCGCCCCTAACCATAGTCGGCCGGGAGGGACCCAACTAAACACCAGCCAACCAAAGAGGACGTTAAGAGGGAGTTTAGCGTGATCAAAAGGCTGGACAAAAGAGGCATCGGAAACGGCATATGCCTTAGCAATGGCCCACTGGGCGAGGGCAGTCAGTATGCCAGCGCCAAATAACATCCACCAAGCAGTGGATGTTTGGGGAAGCGTCCAATCAGGTACGGCGAGTAGCAAATTAAAGGGCGTAATCAACAAGAGTAGGTATACCACCATGGTGGTGGGTGGGTCGTAAGCGGATAAACGTTTCACCATCAGTGAGTAAGTTGCCCAGAAAAACGCCGCTCCCACGGGCAACAAGGTTGCCCAAGTGAACGCACTTGACCAAGGCTCGAGGATAATCATGGCACCACAAAATCCAGCGAGCGTCGCAAGGCCGCGTGCGATCCCGACCCGCTCACGCAAAAACAGCCCCGAGCCGACCGTGGCGAATAGCGGTGAGGTCATTAATAGCGCAATCCCTTGCCAAATGGGCACTGGATAGGCCAGCGCCCAGAGCCACAGTTGAATACCAATCACAGAGATAAACACCCGCAGGCAATGCTGACTAAGGTGCTGAGTTTTCAGTGCTTGACGGACCCCCAGTTGTTTCAACCAAGGGATCATCGCCACCAGGGCGATGGCGTATTGAATGAAGGCAACCGTGGTAGAGGGTAAGCCCATTTTAAAACTAACGTACTGAGACAGGCTGTTAACAAGGGCAAAACACAAGCCTGCGGTCAGCATCCAGGTCGCGCCTTGGAGTGGGTGATGAATCTGTTTCATTGCCGTGACTATCAGAGAAAAGACGCATGGATAGTAGCGCAAATCCGGCCTCAGGGCGACCTGAAATCCCTGAAGACCGGATCAATCAGGAGAGCGCTTAGCGGGTTGAATAGACTAAGGGAATATCGGGGTCAATGGCATCCAGTGTTGCCTGGGTATCGGCTAGGTGACTGACTGTACTACTTGCCATCTCGGCCAGCGCAACAGAGCGAATGTCTGTCCAATGATAGCCCGCCATATTAACCGCGATTAATGCGACCTGAAGAGGCGGAAGGCTTGGGTTAAACGCCGCGTTTTCGGCATACATGCCAGAGAAAAACTCGCCATCACTGGTTTCAACCGCTGCTCCGCTATAGTTACCTGAGTAGGGCGCGTGACTGCGGTTAGCGGCGTCAGCGGCCGCTTTTAGCAAGGGGATATCAATATCATCCGTTGATAATTGATTGGACTCGTCGGTCAATAAGCGAGATTCAATGCCCAAATCGGCAGGACCAAACGGCTCAGGTAGATAAGTGTGCAGATCTTTCGCGTCGGATTGTGGCAGCTGGATGCTTAAGGACTCAGCGCCATTGAGTTCATTCATGAACTGTCGGCAGTGGCCGCATGGGCTGTAATTGATCGTAATATCGGTGAGGCGTTTTGCCCCTTTTGTCCAAGCATGACTGATAGCGCATTGCTCGGCATGCACTGTTTGCCCTAGCTGCACCCCGGTGAATTCAATGTTTGCGCCTAAATACAGGGTGCCGTTCTCATCACGGACAATCGCACCCACATTAAACTGCGAAATGGGGATAACGGCATAGGCCGCCGCCAAAGGCAATAAAGCAAGACGCAGTGCGGCGCCGCTAAGGCCACTGGCGGATTCCATCTGCGCCACCTGCTCTGGTGTGAAGCTAGCACCAAAGTTTGCGTCATTTATCCAATCAGAGACGACGCTTTGTAGGGCGTCGGGTAATTGTGTCAGTGCGTCAGTAAGTGCGGTTCGCATAGCATCTCTTCTTTATCATTAACGGGCGGATAGTGTAGAGAAGCCTTTCTGATAGTTGTGTGATTAATGTCACGTATGGTTTGCAAAGAGGTATTTGTTGCTGAAAGTTAGAGTGACATCAATGTTTCTATGACGATGAAAGTGGCCATTATGACGGCGTGAGTAGGCAGAAACGTTTGCGACCCGAATGCAGTTAATGCATTTATGGCTGCCAATCGACATAGGGGCGATGCACCTTACGATACTCACGCGCGAGATCCCCCTCCTCGCGTAAGCGGGTAATCAAGCGTGTGAGATAGGCATCGATTTCTCGACCTGCTTCGCCTTTCGGGATAAAAAAGACATCTTCTAAGTCGGCAAAGTGCGCGCGTTTTATCGTGGTCAAACCTAGCTCTTTGAGTACCATGTCTGCTTCCTCTTGCGCCCAAATGAAGCCATCAATTCTTCCCGCAGCCAAACGCAACAAAGATTGCTTGATACTGTGAGCGCGTTGCACCTTAAAGGGCATATAGTAGGGGACAGCCTCAATGGTATAGCGCGAGGGATTCGCCCAGAGTTCTTTGACTGTGAGGGGGACCGCTTTATTAGTGTAAAGGACATGGGTGACCTGACCAAATGATACCTCGCTAAAGTCGAATGGCAGGGTGGATACCTCCCGCGTTGGGCGCACGGCGGGTAAACCAAAATCAGCCTGACCTTGGGCCACATGATTAATCGCTCTATGGATCGGAAAAACCTCGATATTGATCTTGGTGCTTGGGTCTTGCGCGTCGAGATAGCGGACAAAATCGACAAACGCGCCGCTACCATCCAAATTGATCAAGCCAGGCAGTGCGCCAAGGTGTGCCACATAGGTTTGTTCAATAGTCGCCCGAGTCGGTGCGGAGAGAATGAGCAGCGAGATAAACAACAGAAGCGGTAAGTAGTGGCGTGGCATCATCTCTCTCCCGGATATCAAGACTAATGGCCAGAGCAACATGACGCTCTGACACAACATGCCCGCGGCATAGAGCGGGTATCAACGCTAAGCTTGGGTCAGTAACGCTGTCATGCCAATAATGACTGCCGCCGCCGTGACTAGGATCGTGAGTGGTTTAGCAATACTAAACGACGACGCCTCAATGGTGGCTGAATGCGTTAAAGACGCTGGGGGCGTCTGCGATGCAGTGTTTGTTGCTCGTCCTGGACGCTTAGCCAGTGTTTGCTGTGGCAGTGACACACGAAAACCAAACTCACCGACCACCTCAAACGGTAGGCATTTTTTGCCGTTGCGGTAGGATTTGGCCATTAATGATGTCACCACACTTTGATGCTGGGCAAATGAGCTATCAGGTAACGCCACTTGTTTGAACAATGTGCGGCTAGAGAGTACCTCGCCGGCATAGTAGCAGAGCATCTCGAGCAAACGAGATTCTTCGTAAGAGAGGACCGTCATCGTGTCATCGATCCAATATAACGTACGGCTTTCTGGCTCGAAATCAACCTCAGGAAAGCGGTAACAGCGCGTATCTACTTTTGTTGTCATCATTGCCACACTCCAAACAACATCCTTTTTAAAAGTGTGGACTCAAATCACAGAACTGCAACTGGTCAAGCTATCTTTTTTTTGGTAGGGCAAAGCAGGCAGTGTGTCAGCATTGCTAGTTAATTACTTTAAAAACATAAAGTTATTAAAAGCAGGCGACTCAGCGAATCCACGTTCGCTACCTGGTGGGTAGACGAACGTCGGAATGAGGTTGGGTCGCCGTATTGACCAGTCGGTGTATCGGCGATGCGTCTATCGTAACCGTCCCCGTGTTAGCCAACCAGTGATTCCACATAGTGGTAAACCGCTTTTAAAATGCGCACCTTATCCTCCTCCGCTTGGTGTTGTTCAGCGAGATGCTGCAGATTATCCATATAGGCAGGAAGGTGTGTTTCAAAGTAATCACGTCGATGCATAAACCACTTGTTCTGCTCGGCGTCGGTGAGCGTCCACGGGTAATTGCGCGCGCGATACCGGAATAACAGTGGCTTGATGCGCCAGTCGTCAACGCTGAGATCCAGGGCGGCAAGATTCTCTGGATCGCGTGCACGGATGATATCCATCGCACTGCGATCGCTTTTCGAGAAAAAGCCCGCATACAGGGCCGTATCCACGTCCAGATCGTCGAAAGGCTTGGCATCGGCAAACACAGCAACCAGCTTTTCACGTAATTCTGGTGCGGCTTTCAATGTTTTTAGGTGGTGTAAGCAGGCTTCGCGATCCACACCGAGCCGGGTGGCATCGTCGGGGCGTAAGGTTTTCGCATCGGCGAGAACGGGACATTTATTGATATGCACCAGCTTGAGTGGTGCGGGTAACTCATTGTCAGCGAGTGCGTGATGGGGCGTATACAAACGTTCGCGAAGCGCATCGGCATCCAATTCAAACAAAGGGGCTGGATCACGGGCCAGATCGACAGTAATCACAGCGTTGGGGTTATCAGGATGCCAGGCGACGGGCACGATCCAGCTGGTGTTGCCGCGCTCTGTGCCGAACATACCGGAAACATGAACCAGTGGTGTCATATTGACCACATCAATCAGATGCTTGATTTTGTTTTTATTCCGATGTTTTAACAAATAATCAAATAGCCGTGGCTGTGCCGCCTTGATCTTTTTCGCCAGCTCTATGGTCGCGTGTACATCGGCCATGGCATCGTGCGCGTCGCTATGTTCAATACCGTTGGCAACGGATAAGTTTTCGAGTTTAAAGCTGGGCTTGCCGTTGTCATCGTAGGGCCATTCAATGCCGTCGGGGCGCAGTGCGTAGCAGGCGCGCATCACATCAAGCAAATCCCAGCGCGAATTACCGTTTTGCCAGCTCCAGCCGTATGGGTCAAAAAAGTTGCGGTACAGCGTGTAGCGCGTGACTTCATCATCAAAGCGCACGTTGTTATACCCGACAATGCAGGTATTGGGTTGCGAGAAAGCAGCATGGATTTGTGCGATGAATTCCGGCTCAGGTAAGCCTTTTTGCAATGCCAGCTGTGGCGTAATCCCGGTGACCAAACAGGCTTCTGGTGCCGGTAAGTAGTCATTGGGTGGTTGGCAGTACAGGACTAAGGGTTCACCGATGACATTAAAGTCACTGTCGGTACGCACGCCAGCAAATTGGCAAGGTCTGTCTTTACCTGGATGGGTGCCGAATGTTTCAAAGTCGTAGAAAAAAAAGCTTGGCTGGTCGGCGTCTGTCACAATCGAATCCAACTTGATCAATCAAAAGGGGGCAGGTTGAGACCCTGCGATAAAGGCTCATGGTAACATTGGCACCGTTTAACACCAATCTTGGCTTGGTTGGGGTGATTGGAGGCGTGACGCATCCAGAAACCAAGAAAGCCTGCCAGTAGGCAGACTCTCATAGGCGAGCAGAGTGTTGCTCGTTGCGAAATCGGTTTACCGCACCGCTTTCCGTTATGAGGCAAGGCGCTTAAGCGTTTGCTTGGCCTCATCAATGGCTTGGCTTGCAGTGTCTTCGCCCATCGCCAGTCCCTCGGCGTAAACAAACTCGACGTCGGTGATGCCGATAAAGCCAAGTACGGTTTGCATATAGCCAGTGACATGATCCGTCGCGCCGCCCTTATGCATGCCACCACGGGTTGTTACAACAATCGCGCGCTTGCCTTGCAATAAACCTTCGGGGCCATTTTCGGTGTAACGGAAGGTCACGCCGGCACGGGCAACGAGATCGATCCAGGCTTTGAGTTGCACGGGGATCGTAAAGTTGTACATAGGTGCCGCAATCACCAAGGTATCGCTTTGCTGAATTTCTTCAATCAACTGATCGGAGGCTTGCTGTACTTGTTGCTGGGCGTCAGTAAGCCCGTCTGCCCCGCGTAAACCGCCCACATTGTCACCAGTGAGAACTGGCAATGGGGTAGAAGCAAGATCGCGCTCAATCAGCGTGTCAGGAGATAGCTCATCCACCACACTATTAATCACCGCGTTTGAGCTTGAGTAGGGGCCAAGAATACTTGATTTCAATACCAGCGCTTTCATGCGTCTCTCCTTAAAGTTAATAGGCGTATTGCACATGATGTTGTTTTGTTGACTCGATGTAGTCTAGAGATTTTCACAACGAACTCCAGCGTACAGATTCGTTAAACTTGTTCAAAATTTTTGTTGATGTCGATACGCGTGGCGTGGTGAGTTGCGCGACGTGAGTATGAGCGTATGATGGCGGCCGATAGTCGTTCAAAATGTAAAAATAATGTTATAATTCCCGTTGTGTTGGCTAGGTACCCAGAACAAAGAACGGCAAAGCGCCAGATCAAATCACAAGTCGGTCGCTTGTGGGACGCAACGGGGTTTGAGGAAATGCGCGTGAAAAATTTATTTATGTTAGACGTGGATGGCACGCTGGTCGACAGCTGCCAAATGGACCACGAGTGTTTTAGCGAAGCGGTTTATGACGTCACCGGCTTAACGGTGCCGGATGATTGGGGAGGCTATACCAATGTCACCGATGCGGGGATCATTGAAGAGCTGATTGATAGCCATGAGCTTCAGCGCGAAAAAATCATGTTGTTTCGAGAAATAAAGCGCGTATTCACCCATAAACTGGCCGACGCCATTGCTCTGCAAGGATTAAAGCCGTTGCCAGGCGCAGTGGCATTTATTGATGAGATGCGTCATATGCCCACGGTTGCCTTGGCGATAGCAACAGGCGGTTGGGAAGAAACCGCACGGATGAAGCTTAAAGCCGCTGGTTTTAATATTGACGGTATTGTTTTTTCTTCTTGCTCAGATGCGATGAGTCGCAGCGAGGTAATGGCATTGGCTGCGTTCCGTGCCAAACAAGATTACGGTGTCCATTTTGAGCGTCGCATTTATTTTGGTGATGGGGTGTGGGATAAACAAGCCACACAGTCTCTTAACTATGAGTTTGTCGCTGTCGGTGACAAAGTGGAGCATGATGTGAGGGTAAGTAATTTTACTAACCCACGTGCTATTTTGGGTAAGCTTGGCATTGAAGAATCGCAGCGCCAATACGCCTAATCGCTTGTGTGTAAACGCGATACAATGCGTGAACGCGAACAATGAGCAGACAAGAAAAGCCGAAGCATCGATGCTTCGGCTTTTTATCAGACGAGCATTCGCCAATACATGACTTGCTTACTGTGTATCAACCACCGCATTGTTGCCTTGGTTAGGCACAGCGTTTGAGGCTGCGCGGTTGTCATAGGAAGCAAAGTAGGCTTGAGTTTCCGCTATCACTACCTTGCGCAGCAGCAATAAGCCAATCAAGTTAGGAATAGCCATTAAGCCATTGACGATATCGGCCAGTATCCAAATGGTGTTTAATTGAATAAAGGCACCAGATGCAATTAAGCCGATAAAGAATAGCTTGTAGATATAAATCGCTTTTTTGCCAAACAGGTACGCAACACAGCGTTCACCGTAATAGTGCCAACCTAAAATGGTGGTAAAGGCAAAAAACAATAGACCAATATTCACCAGCATCGGACCAACAGCGCTTTCCATCCCTACCGCAAAGGCATGTGAAGTCATGGCGGCCCCCGCTAACTCACCCGACCAAGATTGCGTCAGGATCAAGGTGAGCCCGGTCATGGTGCAAATCACCAGTGTATCGATAAAGGTGCCGGTCATTGATACCAAGCCTTGCTCAACACAGGAGTCGGTTTTTGCTGCGGCCGCGGCAATGGGCGCACTCCCGAGGCCAGACTCGTTAGAGAACACGCCACGGGCAATACCCGATTGAATCGCCAGCATCATGCCGGCACCCGCAAAGCCACCGGTCGCGGCCATACCGTTGAAAGCAGACTCAAACACCAAACTGACGGCTTGTGGTAGTTGCGCGGCGTTTGCCACGAGTACCCATAAGCATGCGCTTACATAGAGTACTGCCATTACGGGCACAATCTTGGCGGCGACGGCAGAAATGGATTTAACTCCGCCTAATGTCACTAAGGCGACAAGTACGGTCAAAAGTCCAGCAACGGCGACAGTAGGAATGTTGAATAAATGGGTCGCTGCGCTGCTAATGGCGTTGACTTGTGGGAAGGTGCCAATGCCAAAACATGCTACGCCCAGTCCAAATAAAGCAAAGAGCTTGGCGAGAATAGGTTTACCGGCGCCTTTAGACAGGTACATCATCGGCCCACCGAGCATATTGCCTTTGTGGTCAGTCTCGCGGTATTTGACCGCCAGCAAGCACTCTGCATACTTGGTCGCCATCCCTAAAAAGGCGGCGAGCCACATCCAAAACAGCGCACCAGGGCCGCCAAGAGAGATGGCTGTAGCCACGCCGATAATATTCCCCGTCCCTATGGTCGCGGATAAGGCTGTACACAGTGCCGCAAACCCTGACACATCCCCCTGGGTTTTGGCGTTCGAGGACTTAAAGATTTGCTTGAGCGCAAACGGCAGGCGACGGAGTTGGAGTAACCCCAACCGTACTGTAAAAAAGAGCCCCGTACCGGTGAGTAGCAAAAGAAGCGGTGGCCCCCATATCCAGTCGTCAATGGTGCCTAGAAGTGTTTGTATATCCGGTAGTTGCGAAAAAAATGGCATTAATTCCCCCTTTAAACATCAAAGGAGGAGATAGACCACACTAATATTAACAAAAGTGCTACATATTGGGGTGGGTATCTCCTCTGTCCTTTTGCCTGAGAGTTTCACTTGAGTCCAAGCTTGCTCCTTCGGCGCCCGAACTAACGGGTCTCTCCAGAGTTTCCTCCAACAGCAGTCCATACAATTAAGTGCCTGAAAGATTTACTTCTTCGGCGGATGGCGCTTGCCATCTCTCTCCTGCTGTCTTCATCGGAACGTCGTTATGACGGAAAGTATGATAGATCACAAAAATTTGAATGCAATGCAAAAATGAGTGAACGGGGAATAATTTTTTCTTAAGAGTAAAAAATGCCAATTTCTAGTGTTTTTTTCTAACAACCGAGGCGACAACTCTCGCTTTCTCCGAGTTTGTTAACGCTAAATGAGACAAAAGGGGGTTAATTTTTCCCACATTGGCCGATAAATTGACTAATCTAGGCAGGCGTATACTAGGATAACGAGCAGTCACATGACCACGTGGAACGAACTTTTAGGCGTGAATGTTGGAGATAATGCCGAGCAAATAAAACAACGCTATAAGCGACTTTCTAGCCGCGTACATCCAGACAAAGGAGGGAGTACGGGGCTAATGCAGCTGGTCAGTGAGGCCTATCAAGCGGTGAAGTCAGGCAAGGGCGAGGGGAGTGCGCTCGGTCAATCACAAAGTGACGCCAGCCAAGCGGCATTGCGCAGCCAGATCGCACGACTGCAAAAAGAAGTGTCGGCGTTGCAACAAGAAAACCGAACACTGAAGTCTCGCCAAGCCGATACCCAAATCCCCGCCCACTTGACGGCCAAAATGGCCAAGCTTGAGTTTGATAACCGCCAATGGCGTGAGCAATATCAAAAACTCGAGCGACAGCACCAGTCGTTGGAATCTCAACATGATGCTTTACAGCGCGAGCAGGACCAACGCAAAAAAGATTTGCTGCAGGTGAACCGCGAGTTAAAAGAAGCGCTAACGCGCGCAGAGCAACTGGAAACCGATCTTACCCGCAAAGCCACCCCTGTCACATTAAAGCCAGCGAAACCTGGATTATCGTGGCGCTGGGTGCTTGCGTCTTGGGCAATGATAGCACTGCTAATTAGCCCTTTGGAGCAATGGCAGCAATGGGTTGATCGCGTTTTGGGTCAAGATCAGGATCAGACGGCTCAGCGTGTACGTATTATTGATCCAGCGCCCTCAGAGTCTCAGCCCACGCAAGTGAATAATGTGCCTCAGCCTCAGGCGGCGCCTGCGCCAGTGAGACCTGTTGCCCCAATGATTCAGCTTAACCCTGACGCGAATCAGTGGCATATCAATCAATATGCTGAGACCGCACGACCTTACTTAGCATTGCGCAGCGAGCAAGGATCGTATGTGGTTGCCAATTGTATGGGTGAATTTTATATCTACCTCAATCAGGGCTATCAGCCGCTTCGTGTGCCACCCAACTTGGATTACTTGGCACAGCGTCAGCACTTTCATGTTTATGCCATTCCTTACGGACAGGGCGCATCGGTGGATAGTTGGCAGCTCGCACGTAAGGTCGAAATACTCGAGCATACCTTTGTCAGTGCTGACTTGGCGCCCAAACTCAGCGCATTTGAACAATCGTGCCGACAAGTACCTGGCTTAACCGCGGTAAACTTATAAAATAGTCGCGTGACGAAGCAAGACATCTCACATCGCCTCGTGTCGCAAGAGAGTCGATAGTAAGATTGCAGGTCGCAAGCTGGCATGTTCGAGATATCAGTACGATAAACCGTGAAAGTGCGCCTGATTTCATGCCCATGTATTACACTGACCAATAAGTAATAAGCGTGACTGATGAGGCCTGTAACTATGCTCGATCAAGCGATGTTTGCGCACCAATTCGATCCACCACGGCAAGACAGCCTTAGTGGGGTGTTTCGGCGTTATAAACTTGCAGTCTCTCACTCGGTGTCTGTTGAGGAACATGTCGCTGGTATCGGGATCCCCTCATGGTCTGAGGGACGCACCGCCGCCAGCCAAGACGCTGCGGTGGTTAAAACCATGATGGCGCAAGGGGCCAGCCTGATAGGGCAACTGCAAATGGACCCCT
This sequence comes from Salinivibrio sp. HTSP, assembly GCF_003390965.1. Classification (NCBI taxonomy): domain Bacteria; kingdom Pseudomonadati; phylum Pseudomonadota; class Gammaproteobacteria; order Vibrionales; family Vibrionaceae; genus Salinivibrio; species Salinivibrio sp. HTSP. The sequence goes on along the minus strand of NZ_PXUD01000063.1, from coordinate 2,696 downwards.
TAGGCGTTAGTATTACCGGTTTTAATCCCTTTTACGCGGAGCTTCGCAATCCCCACTTTCGTCAGTACCGCGTGGGAGGAGTAAACGCAGGTATTGCGGTGGCGGTGGCAAAAAAATTGGCTGATTTGGGCATTGGTAATGATGCATTTGGCGGCGTGCGGATCCCTGCAGCACACTGCGGCCTGTTTGGTTATCGTCCCACGCCAAACCTGATCGATACACAGGGGATCATCTCTGTCGCAGAAACCTTTGATAATGTGGGTGTGTGCAGCGCGGCACTTGGCCCGCTCAGTCAGTTTCAAGAGCTGGTCGCCAAGCCTTCCTCTGCGGTGACGAATATCCAGGGCGTAGTCATCGCCGAAGCGGTGTTTGCCTTGTTTTACAGTGACGAAGCGATGGCGCAGGTTTATCAGCATCTTGAGCGTTTAAGCTTACCGCAAGAGTCGACCCTAGCCATGAACACACTGGTGCTGTCGCGGCTTGAAAATGCGCAGGTGTCGATTGCTAGCCAAGAATTTTTGCTGATGTATGGTACATGGTTGCAACAGGCCAAGCTTGATTTGCCCACCTCAACGCAACAGTATTTAGATCGCTTACAAGCGGTCGACTACAAAGCGCATTATCAGGCGAAGAAAACCCGCAAGCAGTTGAGAGATACCGTTTGTGCTATGTGGCCAAGTGATAAGGTGTTGCTGCTTCCATCCACACCTGGCGCCATTTTACCTCGTGATGCGGATGCGTCAGACAGTGATGCGTTTAACTTATCCCAGCGACGACTGATGGCGCTAGCGGAGGTTTGTGGTTTACCCCAGCTCACTATCCCGTTGTTTGAGCATCAAAACACACCTTACGGGGTAACATTACTGGCTCACCCTTACAAAGATAAGTTATTGATGGAAGTAGCACGCCGTTGGCTCGATTAACCGTTTGGATTGCACCTTTATCCGCCCAGCCGTCAAGAATTTTCTATAAAAAACCGTTTATTGCTTTTAAAGTATTGATAATTAATTAAAAAATAAGTTAGGGGTTACGCGTTTACTATCAACAGAAACTGTGGATAACCGCTTGGATTAGTCGGTGTTTAACTTTATAAGATCATGAAAAATAGGTTTATTTTACATGTTCTCGCTTTCGGTGATAACTCCGGTGAGTGTTACGAGAAAGTGACAAATTAGCTCTCACTTTGGTTTAACACCGCGTAGAGACTGTATTCACCCATATTCTGATCCGGTGATGCTGTCACTGTTGTCACTTTTTGGCTGATTTAAGTTTGTACTGTGTCTTACAATGGCTACGCATCACGTGCCTCGAACGCAGGGCGGTGTGTTTAGTTTTGCGCCCGCGAGTCCGTTCGCGCCATACTTTGAAGCTCCGCGGTTTTAATTCACGTCGCATTAACGCAATCACATCGTCTTGGCGTAGGCCATAGAGTGCTTCAATCGCCTCAAACGGGGTTCTATCTTCCCACGCCATTTCTATAATTCGGTCAATCTCTCCCGGTTGTTCGTTCAATGCCATCTCGGTCTCCTTGTGCTGGTGGCCAATAATACGCGTAGAGCAGGAAAAACCGATCAGCGTGTTCCTTCTAACCCATCAATGCTGTTACCCTTGTTTTTGGGATATTTAAAAATAAACAATAAATACAGATAGTTACGGAAAGCCATTTTTAACAAGGGTAAAAGATGATGTTTATCCTAACGGCCTGTTGTCACTGACAATTATTACGTTATTCTATAGTTCACTGCCGCACAGGCAGCTTAGAAATTTTAAATTAAAACCCGCCTAGCATTGACGGGGTTCACTGCCGCACAGGCAGCTTAGAAAGCTTGTTGGTCTTGGGCGATGATCCCGCATTTGTTCACTGCCGCACAGGCAGCTTAGAAATCTGTTTTATTCATGAAGCTATTGTACTGCCTGTTCACTGCCGCACAGGCAGCTTAGAAATAAAAAAGTCGAGTCGCCACAACTCGGCTTTTGTTCACTGCCGCACAGGCAGCTTAGAAATTACACTCCGTCAGCTTCTGCGATGAAAGAGCGTTCACTGCCGCACAGGCAGCTTAGAAATGCTCTAACGCCTCATCGCGAGCACGCTGGATGTTCACTGCCGCACAGGCAGCTTAGAAATTTCTGGCTGCCGAGTAGAAATATCTTTCCCAGTTCACTGCCGCACAGGCAGCTTAGAAATCTCACTTGACTCCCCCCAAGTATGCATTTGGGTTCACTGCCGCACAGGCAGCTTAGAAATGACGATACATTCCAGTTGCTTATATCTTGATGTTCACTGCCGCACAGGCAGCTTAGAAAAGCCACTAATATCTTGATTAAAAGAACTATCGGTTCACTGCCGCACAGGCAGCTTAGAAAGCGATCTCTGACTGTTTTTGCGTCCTCAAGTCGTTCACTGCCGCACAGGCAGCTTAGAAATGGCGCTCGAAACCGTGTCACAAGAACTTGGCGTTCACTGCCGCACAGGCAGCTTAGAAACAGAAGTTTTGCTCTTACTAAACTTGCCGAGAGTTCACTGCCGCACAGGCAGCTTAGAAAATACGCCAAGGTACACTACTTTAATAGTGTACGTTCACTGCCGCACAGGCAGCTTAGAAATCGCCCGCCGGTTGTTGGCTCGTAGTTAATGCGTTCACTGCCGCACAGGCAGCGTAGGTGACACAAGCCCCAGCACGATGTTGGATAGGGGG
>NZ_PXUD01000062.1:0-1751 GCF_003390965.1 Salinivibrio sp. HTSP | reverse complement strand
TATTGGGTAGGGGAGCGTTGTGTAAGCTGTTGAAGGTGTGCTGAGAGGCATGCTGGAGGTATCACAAGTGCGAATGCTGACATGAGTAACGATAAAGGGGGTGAAAAACCTCCTCGCCGGAAGACCAAGGGTTCCTGTCCAACGTTAATCGGGGCAGGGTAAGTCGGCCCCTAAGGCGAGGCCGAAAGGCGTAGTCGATGGGAAACGGGTTAATATTCCCGTACTGCTGCTTACTGCGATGGGGGGACGGAGAAGGCTAGGTGGGCCTGGCGATGGTTGTCCAGGTTCAAGTGCGTAGGCTGATTTCTTAGGCAAATCCGGGAAATCAAGGCCGAGACACGATGTCGAGCCACCAAGGTGGTGAAGTCATTGATGCCATGCTTCCGGGAAAAGCCTCTAAGCTTCAGGTAAGTAGCAACCGTACTCCAAACCGACACAGGTGGTCGGGTAGAGAATACCAAGGCGCTTGAGAGAACTCGGGTGAAGGAACTAGGCAAAATGGTACCGTAACTTCGGGAGAAGGTACGCTGCCCGCGGTGAAGTCCCTTGCGGATGGAGCTATGGGCAGTCGCAGATACCAGGTGGCTGCAACTGTTTATTAAAAACACAGCACTGTGCAAAATCGAAAGATGACGTATACGGTGTGACGCCTGCCCGGTGCCGGAAGGTTAATTGATGTGGTTATCGCAAGAGAAGCCATTGATTGAAGCCCCGGTAAACGGCGGCCGTAACTATAACGGTCCTAAGGTAGCGAAATTCCTTGTCGGGTAAGTTCCGACCTGCACGAATGGCGTAATGATGGCCACGCTGTCTCCACCCGAGACTCAGTGAAATTGAAATCGCAGTGAAGATGCTGTGTACCCGCGGCTAGACGGAAAGACCCCGTGAACCTTTACTACAGCTTGGCACTGAACATTGAGCCTACATGTGTAGGATAGGTGGGAGGCTTTGAAGCGGCGACGCCAGTTGCTGTGGAGCCATCCTTGAAATACCACCCTTGTATGTTTGATGTTCTAACTTAGCCCCGTTATCCGGGGTGAGGACAGTGCCTGGTGGGTAGTTTGACTGGGGCGGTCTCCTCCCAAAGTGTAACGGAGGAGCACGAAGGTGGGCTAATCACGGTCGGACATCGTGAGGTTAGTGCAATGGCATAAGCCCGCTTAACTGCGAGAGTGACGGCTCGAGCAGGTACGAAAGTAGGTCATAGTGATCCGGTGGTTCTGAATGGAAGGGCCATCGCTCAACGGATAAAAGGTACTCCGGGGATAACAGGCTGATACCGCCCAAGAGTTCATATCGACGGCGGTGTTTGGCACCTCGATGTCGGCTCATCACATCCTGGGGCTGAAGTCGGTCCCAAGGGTATGGCTGTTCGCCATTTAAAGTGGTACGCGAGCTGGGTTTAGAACGTCGTGAGACAGTTCGGTCCCTATCTGCCGTGGGCGTTGGATGATTGAGGGGAGCTGCTCCTAGTACGAGAGGACCGGAGTGGACGAACCGCTGGTGTTCGGGTTGTGTCGCCAGACGCATTGCCCGGTAGCTAAGTTCGGCACAGATAAGCGCTGAAAGCATCTAAGCGCGAAGCTGGCCCCGAGATGAGTCATCCCTAGAGCCTCGAGCTCTCTAAAGGGTTGTTCTAGACGAGAACGTTGATAGGCAGGGTGTGTAAGCGCTGTGAGGCGTTGAGCTAACCTGTACTAATGGCCCGTGAGGCTTAACCATACAACACCCAAGAGGTTTTGGGTTGGACT
>NZ_PXUD01000009.1:0-19306 GCF_003390965.1 Salinivibrio sp. HTSP | reverse complement strand
CTTTCAACCTGACGGGTTTGCCAGCTTCGCTGGGCAAACAAAAAAAAGCGCCGACAACGCGGCGCTTTTCTCATTAACAGGCTCAGGTCTGACTAGCTGGCAGTCGCCGGCTGTACTGCCAAGTTGGCTTCTTTTTCTTGTTGCATCCGCATCACCGCAATCGGGCCGGTAATGAAGGTGAAGGCAATCAAGAAAGACACAGGCACGGCGGTGATCACGATAAACGACTGAAGCGCATTCAAGCCACCATCGCCGGCAAGCAGAAGTACACCGGCAACCACACCCATCACAATCGCCCAGAACAGACGATGACGGCGAGTTGGCTGGTTGTCACCTGATACGGCCATCGCAATCGAGTACGCCATTGAGTCACCCGTAGTCGCCACGAAGGTGGTGGTCAGCAGCATAAAGGCTGGGATCAGAACCACGCTGTAAGGTAGCTGTGACAAGGACGCAATCAAGATAGCTGGCAAGCCTGCATCATTCATTGGGCCAGAAATGCTGCCAGGCGATTGCAACTCATAAAAGATACCCGTACCGCCTAGTACCGAGAACCAGAAGTTAGTCGCAATCGGCGCACAAATCGCAACGGCGAAGATCAGCTCACGAATCGAACGGCCTTTCGAGATGCGTGCAATAAAGATTGCCATCATGGGTGCAAAGCCAATAAACCAACCCCAGAAGAACCAAGTCCACCATGCATTCCAGCTACCGTTATCGGTATTCAGCGCGAGGGTGTGCATGTTGTTCAGGTAGTAGCTAAAGCCTGAGCCAAACTGCTCAAAGATAAAGCCAGTTGGCCCCAGCACAATCACCACGCCCAACAATACGGCAGCGCCAATCACATTCATGCGGCTCAGCCATTGTAGGCCCTTATCCATCCCGGTAAATGCAGAGATGGAGTAAATCGCCACGACGGCAGCCAGAATCAGCATCTGCATTGGCATGGTGTTTTCGATACCGGCAAAGCTTTCTAGGCTGTAGCCAAGCTGGGTCGCCAGAAAGCCGATTGGGCCAATGGTACCGGCAGCCACAGCAATGATAGAGCAAGCATCAATCACAGAGCCTAACCAGTGATTTTCCAGCTTGTCCCCAAGTAGCGGATACAACAACGCCCGAGGACGCATGCGCACACCCGCTTGGTGGTGGGCATACATCAGCACGATGGTTGCTAAGGTGCCTAACACGGCCCAGGCTAAAAAGCCCCAGTGGAAAAAGCTTTGGCTCAGTGCGGGGGCGACGGTATCCATTACACCCGCTTCCATGTCACCCAACGCCGGCGGCGGGGTCATGAAGTGATAGATAGGTTCCGCGGCTGACCAGAATACACCACCACCCGCAAGTAGGGTGCACATGATCATCGCAACCCAACGGAAACGACTCATCGAGACAGTATCCGTGGCGCCGAGTTTCAATTTACCAAATTTACTGCCGCCAATCGCGAGCGCCAGTACGAAATTGATCACCATTAACCACTGCCACCAGTAACCAAAAAGATTGGCAGACTCAGCAAACAGAGACTGGATAACAGATGAGAAGTGTTTCAGGTCAAACAGGGCAAAGGCAAGAAAGACAGCAACAAAGCCGATGGTAAATACGGCAACGAGACGGTCATTATTTTGTGTAGATTTAAGCATTAGTTCGCTCACAAGGTGTGTGAGGGACGGGACTCTATCAGTGTGGCGAATGAATGACCAGAACAAATTGTTACAGTCAAAGAAGGAAAAAACGTGACAAGCATCACCTATTCAGCCGTGGCGGGGGCTGAATAGGAATATGACATTTTTGTTAAATGGACAAAACTTACCCAACACTGTTTTGTCACGCTGGCGCTTTCGATTTCTCTGTCTTATTCGTCTTACCCGTTTCGAGCACTTTTTTATGCAACACCACGGTAGCGCGATACAATTTAGGATGAACCTGTGACTCGCCTTTTTTTGCGCGATTACACGCCGAAATCACTGCCGCGGTAATGCAAGCGGCCACTTTCATCTGACCAAGTTGATAGGCATAATTGGCAACTTTAATCGCCATAAAAATCGATTGGTCGCTGTATTTGTAATTACGGGCGGCGAATTTCTCAAAGCGGAGAAAGTCTTTGTGATAACCCTTAAGAATGCGATTCACGTGGCGATCGTAATAATTTTTATACTTGGCATAGCTCCCTTTAGGGTTGCTCGCCATAATGTCTCTTACCCAAACAAACGATTGCAGCTGTTCTTTTTCAAATAAGCCACTCAGCCAGGCAAACATATGACCTCCCTACTGCTAGCTTAGCGGCCTTATTCTACTCAATTTCCATGACTAATCTACGAAAAGGGAACAGTAACTTATTGACTGGCGGTTATTTAATCAGTGTTGGTCGCTAACTACCACGAGGCCCAATGGGCAACCGCGAGCGACCACAGAACGATTAGGCTTGCGTGTTGATGTTGATGGTATAGGTGGCATCGCCCGCGGGAAGCATATGTAGGATTTGCTCGCCAAGCGCTGGATGGGTAAGCAGGTAATTGCCTTGCGGAAAGCGGGTGTCTTCCGGCCCTTTCAATACCAGGCTGAAGTTTTCTACCGCCTGCCCGCCCACCTCATCACCGTGGCCAGGATGAGTGTCGACACGCGCCAGCGTCATTGCATATTCCGTATCCGTTCCATCAATGAGCGTGATCGTTTCATTAATCAATTCATTAACATGCTGGAAAGATAGTACATTCATCGTCCCTCCCGCGCCCCTGTTTGGGTCAATGCGCTTGTGAAAGCTTTACTGATAAGATTAGATGAAAAATTCGACAATGCACAATAGCTTAGTGATTTTTTCAATCGCTTAGAACGATAAAAGGCAACCCGATGGTTGCCTGACTCACGCTTGATTATGCTGACCCAGCCGTTTTAACTTGGCGGGTCTTATTGGACTTCGTTTTGTAGTAATACCACAAACGTCTGCTTTTGTTGTTCATCGAACACCTCTCTATAAGATTAATGAACGATATTAATGCCAAGCGCCGAATGCGGCACTACGTCACAGTCTTATATTATTTCGAATCGGAAAGCAAATTCGATCACCGTCAGGCAGCGAATTAGCAAGTTCGTGATTCAAAAAGACAATGCACGAGCCGTTAAGCACATAACAGAGAGCGTGGATACACAGTCAGCCACAGGGCGAGAAAACACTCGGCTTAGGGTATTACGTGCATGTGCAATGCGTCAGGCGCTAGGCCCAAAAAAGAGAAAGCCGCTCTGCTGAGCGGCTTCGAGATGCATTCCTTGTTGGTTGTTGGTCAATGAAACGCTTTTTACGTTGCCCCGTGTGCTCACTACGTTGAGCGTCCTTACCGCATGGTCTTGTGTTAATGGCCTGGCTGGCGGCTAACAAGGTGTCGTCATGGGCGCCTGACATTAACGGGGTCTTAACTCATTAAGGCGCGTCACTGCGCGCTAATCATCTACCAAATTGTGTGTCAGCTCGGCTGACTCTTTCAGTAAAGCACACGGTTGCCACTGTGCCACTGCGTGCCGTTCAAATTGTGAACAACGTAATAAATCTGACATAAACCGGGATTGCGCACAGCATACCGGCTCAATTTATGCCAGCGAACCGCGCCAAAATAAAAATTTCCCGCACCACTAGACGACCGGTCTAATTTTAATTATGCTGCCCACATGAAATCGAGCAGCACCCAAGAAAACAGCAGCCACAATGCGACCCACCAACATTTGTTGGAAACGGGCGTGAGCGTGATGGCGCAATTTGGCTTTAGTGGCGTCGGCCTTAGTGCAATACTAAAACAAGCTGGCGTGCCCAAGGGCTCCTTCTATCATTATTTCGCGTCAAAAGAGCAATTCGGCCAAGCAGTGTTGGATCACTATTTTGCTTGCTACATTGCCGATGTAAATCGCCTGCTGACCGATAAGGCAGTCTCACCCATTGTGCGGGTCCACAACTACTTTAGCCGTTGGCAAGCGCAATATTGTAGCTTAGATCCGGTGCAAACTTGCTTAGTAGTGAAGCTGAGTGCAGAAGTGGCCGATTTATCCGAGCCAATGCGGTTGGCGCTACGCGATGGCACCGACCAATTAATTGGCCGCTTGGCTGATACACTGGCACAAGCGCGTGATGTCTTTGACGATAAAACCGCACTGACCACCGCTACGACCTTGTATCAGTTGTGGCTGGGTGCCAGCTTACTAACCAAGCTGCATCGTAACGACAGTCATCTCGCGCAAGCGATGACCATCACCGAAGAAAAGCTCGGGCTGATCGATTAACGGCGCTTTGCTGTACCAAGCATCGCTTCAACAACAAGTTAATACCCGATGCGTGGCACTCGCGACGGCCTCATTGTTAGCGACAGCCACCATCTACTTAAAAACCCGCTTTGGCGGGTTTTTAACCGGCACCAGCTAGACGACCGGTCTAATTTAAATAAACGCTTGATACCATCAAGCACAATAAAAGGAAGGATGAGCAATGAACAACTTTGAGTTCTACAATCCCACACGTATCGTTTTTGGCGAAGGTAAGATTGCCGAGCTGGATCGGCTCATCCCGGCCGATGCAAAAGTGTTGATTCTTTTCGGCGGCCAAAGTGCAAGAAAAACAGGCACCTTGGATGAAGTCGAGCAAGCGCTAGGGCAACGTCAATTTGGCCTATTTGGTGGCATTGAACCCAACCCGCGCTATGAGACCTTGATGAAGGCGGTCGAGAAAGTCGGCGCTGAAGGTTATGACTACCTTCTCGCCGTGGGCGGTGGCTCAGTGATCGATGGCACCAAATTCGTTGCCGCGGCCGCGAAATATGACGGTGACGCATGGGACATCCTCACCAGCATGGGCGGAAAAGTGGAAGTAGCGCTGCCATTTGGCTCCGTGCTCACTTTGCCTGCTACCGGCTCTGAGATGAACAAAGGCTCAGTGGTGACCCGTGAGTCGATGCAAGCGAAACTGCCGTTTATGAGCGAGCTGGTGTTCCCGCAGTTCTCAGTGTTGGATCCGGTGAAAACCTACACCCTACCGATTCGCCAAGTGGGGAACGGTGCGGTCGATGCGTTTGTTCACGTGGTGGAACAATACCTCACCTATCCTGCCAATGCGCCGGTGCAAGACCGCTTTGCTGAAGGCCTGCTACAAACCTTGATTGAGCTGGGCCCACAAGCGCTGGAAACACCAGAAGATTACAATGTGCGTGCCAGTCTGATGTGGACCGCCACCCTGGCGCTTAACGGCTTGATTGGCGTAGGTGTCCCGCAAGACTGGTCAACCCATATGCTGGGCCACGAACTGACAGCCCTGCATGGCTTAGACCACGCCCAAACCCTCGCGGTAGTACTGCCTGCAATGCTCAATGAGAAGTTTGAGCAAAAACAAGCCAAGCTCGCACAATTTGCTGAACGTGTTTGGCATATTGACCAAGGCAGCGACGCCGAGAAAGCCAAATTAGCGATCGAGAAAACACGCGACTTTTTCGAGCGCATGAACGTGAAAACGCGCATGAGCGATTACGATCTGGATGAAACCGCGATTGAGCCCTTGATTGAAAGCCTGACTCAACACGGCATGACCCAACTCGGTGAACATGGCGATGTGACGCCGAACGTTTGCCGTCGCGTGCTTCAAGCCGCGCTGTAATCGCCGGTTTATTTCATTGCTATTTTGAGGCGCGCTGAATCAGCCGCCTCTTTTCCCAACATCAAGGGAGGAACTAATGTCAGCATTAACCAATCAACGTTTTGTTCTCACATCGCGCCCGGTTGGCGCGCCCACTGCCGAGAACTTTCGCTTAGAAAAAGCCGCCATTCCCGCTCTGGGCAACCAAGATGTACTGATTGAAAATCATCACCTATCGATTGACCCTTACATGCGCGGCCGAATGAGTGATGCCAAATCATACGCTGAACCCGTAGCCATTGATGGCCTAATGGTCGGCGCCACCGTGGGTAAAGTGCTGGAATCTAACCACGCCGATTACCAGGCCGGCGATTGGGTACTCGCTTACAAAGGTTGGGAAACCCATTCCGTGGTCGACGGCGATACCCTGCTTAAACTCAACCCAGATTTAGCCCCTGTCTCATACGCGCTTGGGATCTTGGGCATGCCCGGCTTCACGGCCTACATGGGCTTATTAGATATCGGCCAGCCCAAAGAAGGCGATACCCTTGTCGTCGCCGCCGCAACCGGCCCCGTTGGTGCGACTGTGGCACAAATCGGTAAGCTGAAAGGCTGCCGCGTGGTGGCGATTGCCGGTGGCGAAGACAAGTGCCAATACGCTCGTGAACATCTCAGTGTTGATGCGTGTATTGACCACAAAGCCGATAACTTTGCCGAGCAGCTTGCCGACGCCTGTCCGCAAGGCATTGATGTGTATTTTGAAAACGTCGGCGGCAAGGTATTTGATGCGGTGATGCCACTGCTTAATACAGGGGCACGTATTCCCGTGTGTGGCTTGGTGTCACAGTACAACAACACCGCCCTGCCAGAAGGCCCAGATCGCCTTTCGCAGCTAATGGGCACCATCTTGGTCAAGCGCCTCACCGTAAAAGGTTTCATTATCTTTGACGACTACGCGCACCGTTATCCTGAGTTCGCTCACGACATGGCCAAATGGGTCGGTGAAGGCCAAATCCATTACCGTGAACACGCGGTCGATGGCTTTGAGCAAGCGCCCCAAGCACTGATTGATGTACTTGAAGGCCGCAACTTCGGCAAGATGATCGTCAATATTAAATAAAGCCCACACGCTTTATTTCGCAATCCCGAAAACCCTGCCTCCCCCTTAGCGATGGATCGCTAAGGGGGTTTTTATACGTTGATAAAAGTACAGATCTCGCTCAGTGTGTTTGCCATCACAACGCCATCATTACAAAGTCTAAGTCGCCAACTACACTAGAAGGAACGATTCGACCGTCCTCCAAATGATTTGGTAGGACTGGCTACAGATGCTTGTATTGGCACTTGCGTCGGCTGAGAAGAGAGGAAGTATCGACAATGGCCAAACCCGCTCTCATGATCCGCCATCAGATCAATCTTGGATTTGCGTTAGTTCTGATTATGGCATTACTGACGATTTTTGCGGTGGTGGAATGGAAGGTAAAACCCGAGCTTATTGAGCAGCGACAAGAGCGGATCAGCATCAACCAACACGCCCTGCTCGATTTACTCGACGCCAAACTCGGCCAAATTGAACTATTAACCAGCACCATGGCGTTAGCAGGCACTAGCCTCCCCAAAGATGAAGCTCTGTTCCGTACCACCTTTCCCGAGATCCTCAATAATCATGGCGATCCGGCGATTGCCGGCGGGGGTATATGGCCCGAGCCCGGCACATTTACACAAGGGGTGGCGCGGCGCAGTTTTTTCTGGGGCCGAGCAGGCGCGACCATGGAGTACTACGACGATTACAATCATCCAGACGGGAAAGGGTACCACAATGAAAGTTGGTACGTAGCCGGAAAAACGGCCCCTGCCGATCATTGCAGTTGGTCCAACGCCTATATTGATCCTTTTACCAAAGAGCCGATGATCACCTGCACCGTGCCGATGAAAGATGATACGCGCTTTGTGGGTGTCGCCACCGTTGATATGAGGCTTGCCGGCATCTCAGATATTTTGTCCCAATATGGCAAAGAAAACGGCGGTTATGTGTTTGCCTTCGACGGCGACAACAAAGCGATCAGTTTTCCCCAATCAGCCGTCACCTTTCAACCCTACAGGAGCACGCTATGGACGCGAGACGAACTGCAAGTGCAATTACCTTGGCTGCAATCGGCGTTAAAGGCAACCCAAACACTCAGCACCAGCCAGCTAATCACGGTAGAAAATGACGGCATATTCAACGAAGCCGCGTATGTCCATTTGATTCGCTACCCGGAAGCCGATTGGGTGATTGGCCTCGCCGTTCCTAAAAGCAAAATGACCGCCGCTGCTGACAACATGGGGTTGTTTTTAATGATAGCGATTGGCGGCTTACTGCTGATTGTCGGTGTCATCGCGACGATCACCGCCCGCAATTTACTGGATAAAATTCGACAAACCACCCATCAGATCCGAGAGTTGATCGATGGTGAAACCACCCAAGCACTCGACGTGGGGAACCTGAATGAAGTCGGGGAATTACGCCATGCCGTCAACGATTATGGTGATAAACTAAAGGCACTGCTGTTGCAGTTAGAAACACTCCAGGACGAATTGGTTCAGAATGAAAAACTGTCCTCACTCGGCTCCCTGGTCGCCGGCATCGCGCACGAGCTGAATACTCCGATCGGCAACGCACTGATGTCTTCAACCTCCATCTTGTCGAGGAAACAAGACTTTGTTCAACAACTCGAAAAGCCGATCACACGAGACGATTTAGACCAATTTCTCACCCATGTTGAAGATGGGACACGGATTGTTGAACGTAACATGTCACGTGCCTCCGAATTAATCCGGGCATTTAAACAACTGGCCGTGGATCAAACCAACGACCACCAGCGCGAGTTTGACCTCCTCCATCTTATCAACGAAGTGCTTCTGTCTATGCGTCCGACACTTCAGCACTCACCGCACCAGCTCGAGGTCGGTATTCCAGGAGGCATTCTGCTCAACAGCTATCCAGGCGCCCTCACCCAAACCCTGATCAACTTAATTAACAATGCGTTAGTGCATGCATTTACCGCGCAAGATCAAGGTCATATTCAAATCCATGCGACTCAAGATTCACACGATCAGGTACATATTACCGTCCAAGATAACGGCGTAGGCATGACGCCAGACGTGCAAAAACACATTTTTGATCCCTTTTATACCACCCATTTCGGTCAGGGTGGATCTGGCCTTGGCTTACATATTACCTTCAACCTCATCACGAGTGTGCTCGGCGGCCGCATTCAGGTAAAAAGCAAACCGCAACAGGGCAGCCGCTTCATTGTGACGATTCCTCTGACCGCCCCCGAACGTGCCTCGTCGTCTTCATGACGATGGCTGGTAAATGAACATATCATTGTCCAGCCAACTGCAACGCCGTGGGCAACGCAGTCATTGCGCCTTTGGCGGTGGTGGCCAGTGCGCCACAGCGGTTGCCTTGACGCACGGCTTCCGTCACCGCCTCGGGCGTTTGCCAGTCAGACAATTTGGCAAGGGCAGCCAACAAGCCGCCCATAAACGCATCCCCTGCCCCCGTGGTGTCCACCACGTTTGCTGGTGTTGTCGCCACCTGCCAAACCGTCTGATGGAACGCGACTCGCGCGCCTTCACTGCCTTGTGTCACCACCCATAACGACACATTGGGTGCGTGCTCCGCTAACGCTGCTAACCTTGCTTTCACTGAATGCGCCTCGGTAATGAAGGGCTTAGTCAGTAGGGCAAGCTCATCATCAGACACTTTAACCACATCCGCCAGCGGCAAGGCTTGCCAGACGGTTTCTAGCATTTGCGCCTCGCTTTGCCACAGATCCTCACGCAAGTTAGGGTCAAAGCTGACAAACCCGCCCTTGTCACGACACGCTTGCATGGCACCAAGCGTGGCAGAGCGCGATGGCTCGTTTGCCAGAGCGATGGAGCAAGCATGCAACCACTGCCCTTTTTCGAACAGTGGAAAATCGTAAGGCTGCACAAACTGATCGGCGCTGGGTTTGACCATAAAGGTGAAGCTGCGCTCGCCATGCTCATCCAGATCGACCAATACCGTTGAGGTGCGCTGCGTTTCATCGCGATGCATAAATCGCGTATCCGCGTTTTCACTCGCCAAGGTATTTTGCATAAAGCCCCCCAGCGGATCGCTACCCACTCGGCCAATAAAGCCGGTTTCGCCACCCAGTCGAGCAATCGCCACCGCCACATTGGCGGGTGCACCACCCGGACATTTTAGGTAGTGGTGTTCACCATCTGGGATCAAATCCACCACCGCATCACCGGTGACCCATACCTTGTTCATCACACTTGCTCCTCGTTTCACGCTCGATTAGGCCGCTGCAGCTTGTGCGTATTTTTTACGCGCACCCAGTACATAGGTCACAGAAAACGCCACAACAAAGGCAATCGCCATACCAATGATATACGGCACCACGCCGTCAGGACGGATAGAAATGATCCCTGGCAGCCCCGCGGCACCCAACGCTTGCGCTTTCACTTTAAAGAAGGTGACAAACGCGCCCGCGCAGGTTGCCCCTACCAGCGCCCCGATAAACGGATAACGATATTTTAGGTTAATACCAAACATCGCCGGTTCAGTGATGCCAAGCAGAGCCGTGACACCCGCCGGCATCGCAATCCCTTTCGCTTTCACATCCGCGGTTTTCAGCCCAAACGCCAAACAAGCAGCGCCTTGTGCCACATTCGACATCGCGGCAATTGGGAAGATAAAGGTACCGCCGGTGACCGCAATGTCTGCCAACAGTTGGGTTTCAATCGCGATAAAGCTGTGGTGCATCCCGGTGATCACAAACGGCGCATACACAAACCCGAACAACGCACCGCCAAGCATCCCAGCCGATTCATACACCCAGTTAAGACCATCGCCGAGCAAAAAGCCGAGATCACGGGTAAATGGACCCACCAGAGTAAAGGTGATCAGGCCGGTGATAAAAATGGCCAGCAACGGGGTCAGCAAGTTATCCAGCACCGAGGGAATAATACGACGTAACCCTTGCTCGACTTGCGCCAAAATATAGGTGGCAACCAGCACAGGCAGTACCGAGCCTTGATAACCGACTTTTTCGATCTCAAAACCAAAGATTTCCCACACCGGAATATCACCAGACACCGCGGCACCGCCAAAGCCCCAGCCGTTAAGCAGATCAGGGTGCACCATTAACATCCCCAGTGCCGCGCCCAAAAAGGGGTTAGCGCCAAATTTTTTACTGGCTGAAAACGCCAGCAGTACCGGTAAGAACACAAATGGCGCATTGGCGAAGGTGTTGATCATATTGGCCAAGTCGCCCATTTGTGGGTAGGCTTCAATCAAGGACTTGCCATCAACAATCAAGCCTGGTGCAGTAAGGATATTGAAAATCCCCATCAGCAGACCACCGGCGACAATGGCTGGAATAATGGGAACAAAAATATCTGATAGCCCTTTCACCGCGCGTTGTAGCCAATTTTGCTTTTCCGCACCAGCCGCCGCCACGTCTTTCGACGACATATCGGATTGGCCGGTCAGTTTGCTGAACTCAGCATAAACACTATTAACAATGCCCGAGCCAAAAATGATCTGTAACTGGCCACCGACTTGAAATTGGCCTTTCACCCCTTCAATCGATTCAATCGCGCTTAAATCCGCGAGACTGTCATTATGGAGTGCGAGTCTTAGCCGCGTGGCACAGTGTGCCGCCGCTGCGATGTTTTCTTTTCCACCCAGTTTATCGAGTAGTTGTTGTGCTATTGCTTGGTAGTTCATGGCTACTTCCCCTGCACGCTCTCACTGTCTTTGCCACCGTCACTTTTATTTTCGTGTGGCGTCACACGCTCCACACTTTCGGGAACGATCCCGAAAATAGTGTGCTGAATCCTGTCAAGCATCAAGTATGAGGGCTAATCGCTGTGAGATCGATCAGTAAACCACCACGTAACCCTCACCTTAAACGTGACTTAAATCACTAAATAAGGGGTATTTACGGTGCTATGTTTGCAAAGGATCCGTAAATGGAACGATCATGGCACTCTCAGCAAAGGAGAACCCATGGCTAGCTTGAATGATGTCGCCCGTTTAGCGGGTGTTTCCAAATCCACTGTGTCGCGTGTAATTAACCAAGAGTATGGCGTAAAACCCGCGACGATTGAGAAGGTGAATCGCGCCATTGAGCAATGCGGCTATGTGGTCAACCAAATCGCTAAGGATTTAAAATCCAGTAAAACCAATCTCATTGGCGTGATTGTGCCGCGTGTTTCCTCACATGCGATGTCAGCCAGTGTCGATGGTCTTAGCCATGTGTTTGATCAAAAAGGGAAACAAGTGCTTCTGGCCAATACTCGGCAAGATGACGCCCGTATTTGTCATTACCTTGATTTGTTCAATCAAAAACGGGTCGAGGGGATTTTGCTGTTTGCTTCTACGCTCAACCCTACCGTGGTGCAAGCGATTAAGCGCTCGAGTGCGCCGGTGGTGGTGATTGGTCAAGACGGCTCACCCTATAACATCCCCAGCGTGATCCATGATGATTACCGAGTCGGTTTTTGTGCCGGCGAGCAGCTTATTAAAGCCGGGTGCCAACAGGTGGGCTTTCTGGGGGTACAAGCGGAAGATATTGCGGTTGATCAGCAGCGTTATCAAGGCCTTGAGAGCGCCTTGACCACACTTAGTCAAACGGCTCCCTTGTTCCATTATCAAGGCCAGTTCTCGATTCAATCGGGCTATGTCGCCATGACCGCTATGCTAGCGCAATATCCTGATCTTGATGGCGTATTTTGTGCCACCGACCGAATTGCAATTGGCGCTATCCAAGCCTTGCAAGCACAAGGGATTACGCCAGGACAAGCCGTGAAGCTAATGGGAGTGGGCGATGATGAGCTTGCCCAAGTGGTATCGCCAAGCTTATCTACGTTTAACTATGCCTTTGATGCAGCAGGAGAAAGTGGCGCCAAAATGCTGCTCGAGTTGCTGGAAACCGGACAAAGCCATGTATCCAAATTGGTGATGGGCTTTAACTATATTAGCCGCGCTACCTGCCCTTAACATCGCGATCGTTAAGCCAATACAGAGAAATTTTACTTGCGCCAACACCGTCTTATTCGCTATTTTTGGAACGTTCCCGAAAATAAAACTGGTACGGATAGATGGAAATAACCCTAACAGGTTTGGTAGACACATGTGGTGGCACCGACAATGTACGCCGCGTATTGCGTCATCAAGAGAAGGTGATCATTGAGCTAAGCGCGCTTGAGCGTGTCAATCAAGACGCCTTACCCATCCATGCGGTTGACGTGTCGCTGCGCCAAATCACGCTTGATCAGCCAATCGATGAAGGTGTGCTCGCTGCACTGGGACGCCTTATCGACCAAAACCTGCGTGAACAAGCCGCGCCTCGCTACTCTTCAATCAGCAAGACAGACTTCCATCGTCCAACTTGGCATATCAGTCCCCCTCAAGGGCTGCTCAATGACCCCAATGGCTTTATCTACTTTCAAGGGCACTATCACCTTTTTTATCAGTGGTACCCGTTTGCCTGCGAGCACAAAGATAAATTCTGGGTACATCTCATCAGCCCTGATGGGGTGCAATGGCACACCGCACCGCTCGGCCTTACCCCCAGTGATTGGTATGACAGCCATGGGGTATTTTCAGGCCACGCCATGGTGATGGATGACGCCCTCTGGCTTTATTACACTGGCAACACCCGTATTGGCCCCGAGCGTTTGCGCCAAACCACCCAGTGTGTAGCACGCTCAACCGATGGTATTCACTTTGAAAAACTCGGCCCGGTTATTGATGCCCCACCGGCTGGCGTCACCGAGCATATTCGCGATCCCAAAGTCATTCACGACGGCAAAAAATATCGGATGCTGCTGGGTGCGCAACGTGAAGACCAAATAGGCCGCCTGGCGCAGTATTCGTCTGCTGATGGCCTTACGTGGCACTACGACGGACTAAGCGGTGATAGCTTAGGCGAGCATGGTTATATGTGGGAATGTCCGGATCTGTTCCAATTAAGCGATCAATGGCTCTGTATTCTCTGCCCACAAGGCAGCCCATCACCGACGCCCGATCATCACGTGCCACACCACAACGGTTACGCCAAAGCCACGCTAGAAGCGGACGGCATTACGCTTGATAACTGGCAAGTGCTGGATCATGGGTTTGATTTTTACGCCCCGCAGACGGCGCAGACCCCGGACAATAAGCGCATGCTCATCGCTTGGATGGGCCTACCAGACGAAATTGAACAACCTAGTCAAAGTGCGGGCTGGTTGCATCAGTTAACCTGTCCTCGCGAGTTACACTGGGAAAATGGGCAACTTTATCAGCGCCCTGCCACCGCGCTACAAAGCTTAAGAGGCCCTCAGCAACTTTTGCTGATTAACACCGAATGCCACTCAACCACGGTGGATTTAGGCACCAAGCAGTTTGAACTCAACACCACGCTGCCTATTCCAGCCAGCGGCCACTACACGTTATATTTTCACAGCCGCAGCGGCATGGTCACGACAGCCTCATCCGGCGAGCCATCTGGTTGTGCGCTCACCATTGACGGAGATAGCCGCACCCTAACACTGGATAGAAGCGCAAGCCTCGCCACAGAGGGCGATGTCCGCCGCTGTATTCACTTGCCTGAGCAGTTAGAAGAGTTACCGCTACAAGTCCTCGCCGATACCAGCTCATTGGAGTTCTTTATCGTCGGCGGCCGATGGACGATGACCAGCCGCTACTTCAGCGCTATTGATGCGACTTTTCTTGCTGTGACACGCGATCATCACGACACACCTTTACCAAAAGAGATGGATTGGTATCCGTTGAAAAACGCCAGTGTTAGGTGAGTAGGTGGAGATGCGAGAATAAAGGCAGGGCTCCCGCAAAGAAGCATTGCCCAGTGGCCCTGAAGAGGGGGTTACCTTTAACCGCTCACTGGCATTGCTTCCTTGGGTTTCACACATAGTTACACAACGGTGCGCTTTTGCGCTTTACATCGATCGCGGGTCGATGAACACTGCTTGGCAGAGTATAATGACAACCGATATCACGTAGAGTTAGTCACACATTATGAGCAATACCATCGCGAAAAAGCCGAGTCCCCTGTTTGAAATCCTGTTCAACGTTTTCATCCCCTCGATCATCCTGATGAAGTTGAGCGGCGATGAATATCTAGGGACAGCCACGGTACTGGTCGTCGCTTTGGCCTTCCCTCTCGCTTACGGCGGGATGGATCTGGTCCGTAACCAGAAATTCAATTTTATCTCAGCACTGGGTTTTATCAGCGTGTTACTGACAGGTGGGATTGGCCTACTCGAGCTAGATACCCGTTGGTTAGCCTTGAAAGAGGCGTTGATCCCCGGCCTTATCGGCTTGGCGGTGTTAGGGTCAACCTTTACCCGCTACCCACTGATGCAGAAGTTAATATTGAATGACACCGTGCTTAACCTCTCGTTGATCAAGCAGCGTTTAAAAGAGCATGGACAATCCGCCGCCTTTGAGCGCTGCTTGATGTGGTCAAACTACCTGTTCGCCAGCACATTTGTGTTCTCATCGGCGATGAACTATTTCCTCGCCACGTGGATTGTCACCAGCCCCGCCGGTACGCCCGCCTTTAACGAGGAGCTAGGCAAGATGACGCTGTACAGCTACCCGATGATTGCTATCCCTAGCATGCTGATGATGTTCGGCATCTTTTACTACATTTGGCGTCAGATACGCGCGATGACATCGCTAGAAACAGAGCAAATTTTCCACCTGAAATAGCAAGCGCCACGCGCGGCGTTCAGAACAGATCAAAAAGGGAGGATAGCCTCCTCCCTTTATCATCACTTCCACCCTTGACGCCACTTCTCGTCACTTTTGAGCTCACGCCAGTCAATCGGATATTCTTGTTTCGACAGCACCGACTCGAGCACGCATAACACCACCACACCGTCTTCATCATACTCAACGTCAGAGACCAAAAAGTGCTTCTCACGATGTATGGGTTTGACCGCCGTCCACTTGCTATTGCGTAACTTAGCTGGATTGATTTGGTTCACGCTCACCCCATTAGATACTGTACCGGTTAAAAATAACGATCTCCATTACGAACGTGGTTCGGTTTGGTTCAATGGCTGGGGTTGGTGTAACTCGTGCACACGCTCATGCGTGGGAACGAGAAAAAACGCCGGTCCGCTTTGGGCGGCCGACGGGCTGCACCGCGAAAACCTTGTGCGGGCCTGACCGGACGCAAGCGCCTGAAGGACTGATCGTTTTCGCCGGCCTTCTGCAAGGCCGGGCCGGCACCCAACCCGCCCGGCCATTTCTTCTTGACATAATTAATTAAACGATTTATTAATTAATTCTATGAACAGAAAAACATCAGGAACCAGGCAGGGCGAGCGGACACCGGGCCGCCCCTGCGGCGACTCGAACATCCGCGAGCGGTTGCTTGAAGTAGCGCTGCGCGAGTTTTCCACGCACGGTTTTCGCGGCGTCTCGGTAACCGTCATCGCGAAGGAAGCCGGTGCGACGCCGGCGATGATCCACTACTACTTCGGCAACAAACAGGATCTCTACGAAGCGGTGCTGCAGCACGCGCTCGGGCCCATCCTCGCCCAGCTCGAAGCCGCACGCTCAGATCCGCCCGTGGATGAGGACTTACTGCCGCGCTTCATTCAAGGCTATATGCGGCTGCTTGCCGAGAATCCGGCCGTGCCATCGCTGATCGTGCGCGACGTGCTCTCGCCCGGCGGTCAGATGCGCGAGACATTTCTGAAGGGGTTCGCCAGTCGCGGCGGTAGCGGCGTGCGCGACTTAGTCAAGCGAGCCCAGAAGCTGGGAAAGCTCAGGGCCGATCTCGATCCCGACCTGGCCACGCTGTCGCTGTTGAGTATGGCCGTCTTCCCTTTTGTCGGCCAACCGATAGCGGGACAAGTGCTCGACTACAGCCTAGCGCCGGAGCGGATCGAAGTGCTAGCCGAACATACCCTTAATCTCTTCTACAAGGGAGCAAGCACATGACTTTGGTATCCAAGACCTGTGCTCAGGCCGTGCTGATGCTGCTGGTGTTGACCGGCTGCAATGGCGACCCTGCCTACCCTGTGGTTGGCACGCTCGAGCGCGACCGCATCGCCCTGGCCGCGGAGATGGCCGAGCCCGTGGTCAAGATTCACGTGCGCGAAGGCCAGCAGGTCGACGCCGGGACGGTTCTGGTCGAACTCGATCCGCATCGGGCCCGAGCCGAACTAGCGCAACTAGAGGCCGCTGCTGACCGAAGCCGCCGCCGGCTCGACGAACTGCTGCGCGGCCCGCGACAGGAAACCATTGAAGAGGCTCGGGCGCGCCTCACCGCCGCCGAGTCCGGCCTGGCCACGGCCCGACAGGAATTGCAGCGTGTCCAGCGCCTAGCGGCACAAAACCTGGCCAGCGGGAGCCAGCTCGACAGCGCGACAAACGCCCGCGACCAGGCCCAGGGAGAATACGATGCCACACGAGCCGCGCTGGCGACCCTAGTCGAAGGCACCACGATAGAGGAACTCGATCAGGCCCGCGCCGCGGTGCGCGAGGCCGAAGCCGCGGTACAGCGCCAGCATCTCAACCTCGAACGACTCTCCGTAACCGCGCCGCGCAAGGCGCGCGTGGAGGCCCTGCCTTTCGAACGGGGAGAGACGCCGCGCGTGGGTGAACCCCTGGCCCTGCTTCGCGCCATCGATCAGCCGCCCTACGCACGTGTTTATGTCCCCGCCGAACTGCATGGCCGGTTCAGCCCAGGCGAGACGGTGCGGGTGCGAATCGACGGCCACGGTGAGCGGACCGGAAAAGTCCGCTATCTGGCTACGGATGCGGCCTATACGCCTTACTACGCCTTGACCGAACACGATGCTGGCCGCCTAAGCTATCTGGCCGAAATCGACCTGGAGAACGCAGCAGAGCTTCCAAGCGGCATTCCGGTGCGCGCCGTCGCGCCCGCTAAACCGAGCGGAGTCGGCGATGAATGATGTTATCGCCATCGACGCCAAAGGGCTGACCAAACGCTTCGGCGCGCTGACAGCGGTCGACGACGTCAACCTGCAGATCCCCGAGGCAGCGATCTATGGCTTCCTCGGGCCCAACGGGTCGGGCAAGTCGACCATTATTCGCATGCTTTGCGGGTTGTTGACACCCACATCGGGGGAGGTAGAAGTGCTCGGTTTTCGTGTCCCCGGGCAGGCCGAGGAGGTGAAGCTGCACATCGGCTACATGACGCAGACGTTTTCGCTCTACGAAGACCTGACCGTGGAAGAGAACCTACGCTTCCTGGCCGCCATCTACAACCTGCCGCGCCGCGATCTCAAGCAACGCATTGACAGTGCGCTAGAACGGTATTGGCTGAGCGACCGACGCAAGCAGTTCGCCGGCACCATGAGCGGCGGGCAGAAGCAGCGCCTGGCACTGGCCGGCGCGACACTGCATCGACCGCGCCTGCTGATCCTCGACGAACCGACCTCAGCGGTGGATCCGCAAAGCCGTCGCGATTTCTGGGACATCCTATTCGACCTGGTCGACCAAGGCACGACCGTACTGGTGTCCACGCACTATATGGACGAGGCCGAGCGCTGCCACAATCTCGCCATCCTGGATCAGGGCCGTCTCGTCGCCCAAGGCCGGCCGCGCGACCTGATCCGCGACATCGCCGCCGGTGTCGTCGAAATCGAGACCGATACACCCCAGCGCGTCCGCGAGTGCCTGGAAGGCACCGACGGTGTCCAAAGTGTCGCCCAGCTCGGGACGCGGCTGCACGCGCTGACCGACATGCAAATCGTCGATCCGGCCGGGTTGATCCGGGATACGCTCGCCAATGCGGAGATCGCCGGAGACGTCGAGAACGTCGTCGCCAACCTGGAGGACGTCTTCGTCGCCTCCACGAGCTTGAACGGCCACAAACGGGGCAAGGCCAATGCTGAGTAGACTTTTCGCCATCGCCAGCAAGGAAGTGCGCCAGCTCAGGCGCGACCGCCTGACCTTCGGCATGATCATCGGCGTGCCGTTGCTGCAGATCCTGTTGTTCGGCTTTGCCATCGACCTCGACGTGCGCAACGTCAATGCTGCCGTGTCCGATCACGCCAACACAAGTCTGTCGAGGCAAGTCATTGCCGCCACCGAGGCCAGCCAGATCGTGAAAATCACGCAATCGGCCGCCGGCCCGGAGGAACTCGAAGCGCTGCTGGATGCCGGCGAGATCGATGTCGGGATCTATATTCCGCACGATTTCGAGCGACGACTGATCGATGACAATCGCCCGGCCGGACAGCTTTTAATCAATGGCTCGGACCCGACCGTAGAGGGCATCGTCCGAAGGTTGGGCAGCATGCCCCTGCCAGGGCAGCGACAACCGCCCAACCTATTCGAGTCGCGTACCTACTACAACCCCGAGGGCCGCTCACCGGTCAATATCGTGCCAGCGCTGATCGGTGTGATCCTGCACCTGACCATGGTGCTCTTCACCGCCATCGCCATCGTGCGGGAACGCGAACGCGGCAACCTCGAGTTGCTGATCACCACGCCGGTGAAGTCCGCAGAACTGATGCTCGGAAAGATCGTTCCCTACGTACTGATCGGGCTCATCCAGGTCACGCTGATCCTCTGGGTCAGCCAGTACCTCTTCGACGTTCCCGTACGCGGGCGCGTCATCGATCTCTACCCGTCATTCCGCAGCGAATTAATGAATTAAAATAGTGTGATCCAGC
>NZ_PXUD01000061.1:0-1252 GCF_003390965.1 Salinivibrio sp. HTSP | reverse complement strand
CATACCGGCGATGGTTGAAAAATGAACACTCATGCGCTCGCCCTGAGTGTAGAGGCTGACGAGCACCTAACGCCGCCAACACGCGCAGCTTTGAAGTGTAGGCGAAGCCGCAACGTAAAAGCTGTCGCTGTGCTTGGCATTGTTACATGCTTTTGCTATACTTTGTATCACATTGTATTACAGATTCACACATTTGGTGATGTTATGAAAAACGAAATGCTGAGCACCCGAATTGACCACGACACCAAGTTAGCGTTTACTCACGTTTGCGAGAACATGGGACTTAGCCCCTCTCAAGCAATAAAGCTTTTTGCCAAAGCGGTCGTTAATTACGGCGGCATACCCTTTGAGCTTAAAGTCAAGCAACCCAATGCAGCAACAGCCTCAGCCATCTCCGAGCTCGAGTCCGGCAAGGCAAATACCGCCAGCAATATTGAAGAGCTATTCGAAGAATTCAATATCGGTAAGACCGACAATGCTTAAACTCGAGTACTCAATACAATTTAAAAAGGACTTCAAGAAAATAGCAAAACTTTCGATTCCCGATGTAGTTGAAGTCGGTCATGTCATTAAACAATTACAGCTCGGGGAAACACTACCGGAAAAATACGTTGATCATTCTTTGTCTGGAAACTGGCAGGATTATCGAGATTGCCACGTAAAACCGGATTTAGTTTTGATTTACAAAGTCGATGACACCTCTCTCAAACTGGCTCGAATTGGCACCCATTCCGAACTATTTCGATAACATGTAACATTGTACTAGTGTGCGTGCTCGATTTGTCAAAATCGTTATACGCCCTGTCTTATCTATAACCTCATGATAATCATGTGGTTTTCCATCTTTCTCATCAAATCCTCATTGGTGATAATGTGCATGCCGCCTATCCCGGTTGAGGTGTTCACATTATCCCCGCGCTTGTACTTTTAACCGATTGATTATTCTTGTTTTTTATTTTTTCGCCCCAGGAAAGTGTGAATCGGTCATGAGAAAGCGTGCATCTATGTAGGCGTTTTGTTGCGTTCCACGCTACCGCCCTTTGGTTGTCGGCATCCAAAAGGCCATGTAAGAGGCAGAAATATAAGGGTTAGCGTACCAGAGTGCAGAATAGCTGTTTAGACAGAATCGCCTAAAATGTTGGTGAGGTCAGAGTTTGGGAGTTTGCGGGACAATAAATGCAAAAAAGCCGCTGACTGAGCAGCGGCTTTCGGTATGTGGCGGAGAGATAGGGATTTGAACCCTAGAAGGGCT
>NZ_PXUD01000060.1:0-50175 GCF_003390965.1 Salinivibrio sp. HTSP | reverse complement strand
TCTGACGGCTCAGCCTTCGAAGGTTCGAATCCTTCCTCCACCACCATCTTTAAGGGCCAGCATCTGCTGGCCCTTTTTCGTTGTTTTTTCGTCAACTGCTCAATCACTTACCGCGAGCGCTAACTGAGGCACGCCCATGCGGCGACCACAGGTCTTGCTCTGGCCCTTTCGGTACAATGCGCGTCGGGTTTATGTTGCCGTGGCTGTAATAATAATGGGTTTTGATATGATGCATATCGACCGTCTCTGCTACGCCTGGTACTTGGAACAACTCTTTCATGTAGCAGAACAAGTTGCAGTAATCGGCAATACGTTGCTTATTACATTTAAAGTGGCCCACGTAGACAGGATCAAAACGAATCAGGGTGGTGAACAAACGCCAATCGGCTTCTGTGATCTGATTGCCGGCAAGATAACGATTACGACTTAAATGATCATCTAACACCGTCAATGCAGTGAATAACTGATCAAAGGCGTCTTCATAAGCCGCTTGTTCGGTGGCAAAGCCACATTTATACACGCCGTTGTTCACGTTGGGGTAAACAAATTCATTCCACTGATCAACCGCTGCACGCAGGTTGTCTGGGTAATAATCGTCATGATTACCCGTAATATCATTAAACGCCGAATTAAACATCCGAATGATATCGGCTGATTCATTACTGACAATGGTCTGGGTCTGCTTATCCCATAAAATCGGCACGGTGACTCGCCCCGTGTAATCCGGCTTCGCGTGGGTATAGAGCTGATGAGCATAATGGAACCCATACAATGGCTCGGGCTCAGAAAACGTCCAGCCATGCTCTAACATTTCAGGTGCCACCACTGTGACATCAATATGAGGCTCAAGCCCTTTTAAATGACGCATAATCAGAGTCCGATGCGCCCACGGACAAGCAAGAGACACATACAGATGATAGCGGCCTGATTCAGCGTTAAAGCCCGCATCGCCACTGGGTCCAGCTTGGCCATCAGCGGTCACCCAATGACGAAAACCCGCGTCTTCACGGACAAATCGCCCTCCCGAAGACTTGGTGTCATACCACACATCATGCCAAATACCGTCTATCAGTTTTCCCATACGTCCTCCTTTCTCTACGCTATACAGTATAAGGAGAGCGCGAGGGAAAGTCGGCAGAGCAACTTGTTGGAGTTATTCGAAAAAACTGAGCAATCCTTACAGCATCAACAATGTCATGATCTTGTGAGAATTTGTCTGATTGCTTATTCGCGTTTGACCGTCACTCTCCATCTCTTTTAGGGTGACCGTGATGAATAAAAGGAGAGTATTAATGAAACGTTTATTAGCGACCCTATCTTTTGCGTTTGTTGTTGCAGCCAGTCTGCCAAGTTTTGCTGCCAACGAAACAAACGAACTGTCAGCGGATCAGCTGACCGACCAAGTGATAAGCAGCTATGCAGAGGCCGCTGAACAGGTTGTTTCAATGTCTAAAGACTATCAAAGTAAGCTCGAGAGCATTCGTAGTGAAGAAAAAGCGAAAGCGCTAATGGCACAGACGCAAAAAGAAATGGCGCAAGCGATTGAAGCAACGGGCCTGACGATAGAAGAATATAACGCTGTTTTTCGTCAAGCACGTGAAGATAAAGAGCTGCAGAAGAAAATTAGCAATATGCTCAATGAGTAGCCGTAGTTTGAAACAGGGGTAAGCATATGCATGCTTGCCCCTATTGGTTTAAGTGTGGGCTATCACGGCTGGCGTTTTGGGTAACCACAGCGAAATCACCGTCGTGATGAACAAGAAGGCGAAAGAGACCCACAAACAGGCTGCTAGCCCCCACACTTGGAAAATCCAACCGGATAACACGGTGCCAATTAAGCGTCCCATGGCGTTCGCCATATAATAGAACCCCACATCCAGTGACACACCGTCACCTTTGGCGTAGCTGACGATCAGGTAGGAATGCAGTGAAGAGTTAATCGCAAATATCGCCCCAAACACCATGAGTCCAACGATAATCACCCCTTGCGGATACCACTGTTCGCCAATTGCATAAGCAATGATGCCCGTCACCACGGCCAATAAACCTGCCCAACCTAATGCCGCTTTACCACCCGGCGAATGGCCAGCTTGGCGCCCAGTCATTTTCGGGGCAATCCCTTGCACCACGCCGTAAGCAATCACCCATAGCGCAAGAAAGCCACCGACCATACTATGGCTCCAGCCGAATGTGTTGCCCAAATAAATCGGAAGGGCGACGACAAACCACACGTCTCGCGCACCAAAGAGAAACATGCGTGCCGCTGAGAGGATATTGACGCTGCGCGACTTGGAAAATATTTCTGAAAACTTAGGCTTACTTTTAGCTTTACCTAAATCCGCTTTTAGTGACACCACACTGCCAATAAAGACCACAGTCAGCACACCGGCCATGGCTGCCACCGCGTATTGAAAGCCAATGAAAGACAGCAGTGCGCCACCGACAAAAAAGCCTGCCCCTTTGAGCGCGTTCTTAGAGCCGGTGAGGATCGCAATCCACTTAAAAAGCGCCCCCTGTGCATTATCGGGCACCAGGGTTTTGATCGCACTTTTCGCACTCATTTTATTGAGATCTTTCGCAATCCCAGATAGCGCTTGTGCCGCCATCACCCAGGGGATGGTGAGCCACGCCGCGGGGACCGCCAGCATAGTAAGCGCCACAATTTGCATGCCTAGGCCAATATTCATGGTGCGGTTAAGCCCTAATCGAGCCCCTAACCAGCCGCCGACAAGATTGGTCACTACCCCAAAGAATTCGTAAAACAAAAATAGCGAGGCAATTTCTAAGGTGCCGTAGCCTAAGTCATAAAAGTACAGCACCACCAACATGCGCAGGGCTCCGTCGGTGATAGTGAAGTTCCAATAGTTAAAGGTAACCAGCATGTACTGGCGCACAGATTGGCTTAATTGAGCAAACATAGTGGCCGTCTATTTAGGTTTGATAAAAGCGGTAAATAAAGGCGATGCACTGCATGCACCGCCAGCGTTACAAAGTATCACTTACTGATCGACAAGACCGACGTTGCGCACCAGCTCAGCGGTACGCGTGGCATAACCCATTTCGTTGTCATACCACGCATAGATTTTGACCATACGCTTGCCCACTACCATGGTGGATAAACCATCGACAATAGTAGAGCGCTGATCGCCACGGTAATCAATCGAGACTAAAGGACGCGCCTCAAAGCCAAGAATGCCTTTAAGCTCGCCGTCCGCGGCCTCTTGCAACAGTGCATTCACCTCTTCGGCGGTGGTATCGGTTTCCACATCAAAAATCACATCCGTCAGTGACGCATTGGCAAGGGGGACACGCACCGCATGGCCATTAATCTTGCCTTTTAGATCCGGGAAAATTTCTACGATAGCGGTCGCCGAACCTGTGGTGGTCGGGATCAAGCTCATGCCACACGCACGGGCGCGACGTAAGTCTTTGTGCGGCGCATCTAAAATCGTTTGGGTATTGGTTAAATCATGAATGGTGGTGAAGGTTGACTGCGCAATTCCCAGTTTTTCATGGATCACTTTCACAATCGGTGCCAGGCAGTTCGTGGTGCACGACGCCGCAGTAACAATTCGATGTTTGCTCGGATCAAAAATCGCGTCATTAACCCCCACCACGATATTCGCCACACGCTCATCTTTGACCGGTGCAGAGACCACTACGCGCTTCACGCCTTGGTCCAAGTATTGTTGTAGCAAATCCCCGTCACGGTGTTTTCCGGTTGCCTCAATCACCACATCACAACCTGACCAATCGACTGCATCAATCGCTTTCTCTTGGCTTGTCGTTAATGTTTGGCCGTTAATCTGCACGCGATTGCCTTCCGCACTCACTGCGTGGTGCCAGCGCCCTTGCACCGAATCAAACTCCAGCAGATGCGCCAGCGTTTCGGTATCTCCCGCCACATCGTTAATATGCACAAACTCGAGCTCTGGCCAATCAAATGCTGCCCGTAATGCCAAACGACCGATACGGCCAAACCCATTAACCCCGACTTTAATTGTCATTGCTCTCTCCTTTACACGCAGCAGGTAGGGCGAGACGCCATCTTGGCAAGCCGCGTGATATCTTCTTGATAAGTGTCTTTTAGGCAGTTGGAATCAACTAACCCCTGAATTTGTTTGCGCATCCAGCCGGGTAAGTCAGCGGCTAAGCGATAAAACACCCATTGCCCTTGGCGCGTATCAACCAACACACCACTGGCCCGCAGTTGCGCCAAATGGCGTGAGATCTTCGGCTGCGAGGTATCTAGCGCTTCAGTAAGTTCGCACACGCATAACTGCCCTTCACGAGCAATGAGCAACAAACATCGCACGCGCGTTTCATCGGCCAACAATTTGAAAAACTGGTGAGGCAACATAGGCTCTCTCATGACGCCTTACTAAATGCATATATGGATATGCGTATGTTATGGTTCACGCGCAGAAATGCAAGCACCGAGGAAAGCTGTCATAAAAACTTCACAGTTTTTGTGGATCAATAAAAAGCAGCCCATTAGACTGCTTGAGTACCTTAAAACGCGTTAGTCTTCCATTGACTAGATAAGCCATTGTTTAATGGTATCGTCACTGGGTACACCACCTGCGTGTATGACTTGCTCATCCATCACTACCGCCGGTGTCGACATCACGCTATAAGCCATCATGGTTTCAAGATCGGTGATTTTTTCAACTGAAACGTCGACGCTCTGGTCTGCCGCAATCGCTTCGATCTTTTCCGCTGTATGGGTGCAATTGGCACAGCCTGATCCAAGAACTTTAAATTGTTTCATTGTTTTCTCCTAAAATTGCCAAAAAGGTAAATTAAATACCCATCCTGTAACCGTGAACCCGGTCAGTAAAAGAGCAAACAGGATCGCGAGTAAGCGCCACTGCATCACCTGCTTTAACATCACAAACTCAGGGACACTGGCCGCAACAGTGCTCATACAAAACGCCAGGGTCGTTCCCAGCGGCAAGCCGTTGCGTAGTAAGCTTTCCATGATTGGGATAACCCCTGTCGCATTCGAGTACAGTGGGATCCCGATAAAGACAGAGGCAGGTACCGACCACCATTGTCCGGCCCCTAAATGGGATTCGATCCAGCCATCAGGCACAAAGCCATGCAATGCGGCACCAATGCCCACACCAATAAACACCCATTTCCAAATGCGGCTAACAATACCTTTCATTTCTTGCTTAGCAAATTGATGGCGAGCATTCAGCGTTATCTCCGATGTGTTAGAGGGCTGAGTATGCGTCGAAGTGTCAGGTTTTGCTTGCGCCTTTTCCATCGCATTAGCCGCAAATGGCTGTAACCAGCGCTGCGCGCCGATGGCATCTAAAAAACAGCCACTAACGATGCCAATAGTGATCCCCAATGCGACATATGCAAGCGTAAACTCCCATCCCAGAAGACTAAATAAAAGCAAGATGGCCACTTCGTTAATTAATGGTGAAGTAATTAAAAAGGCCATAGTGATGCCAAGCGGGATCCCTGCGGAGGTAAAGCCAAGAAAAACAGGAATGCTCGAACATGAACAAAAGGGTGTTATGGCGCCGAAAAAGCTTCCCGAGGCATAACCGAAGAAACGCTTTTTACCGGCTAAATAGTCACGGACGCGCTCAACATTAAGCGACGCGCGCAAAAGCGCAATGAGATAAATCATCACGATCAATAGAGCGAGGATTTTGGTGGTGTCTTCAATAAAAAAGTGAATCGCCTCACCCAGTCGAGTATCTGGTGATAGCCCAATGAGTTGATAAACGAGCCAATCGGCAAAATAGGTAAAGACTTCAAACATAATGCGTCCTCTTATCGCTTGTTAGCGCGCTGGTGGTTTGAAGGTCATCAGCGCTCGTTATGGATAAGACGGACAAGGGCTAAAAAGGATGCAAAAAAAATCAGTCTGAATCTCGCAAGTGGCAACATACCCGATTGTGATCATCAAACTGAATATTACACTGTACCAGCAGTATCTCACGTAAGTGCTGTCGCGCACGCTGAATACGTGATTTAACAGCTGGCAGTGAAAGTTGATGAGCATCGGCATAATCACGCTGAGTGACGCCGCCGAGATCACATTGCTCTATCACATCACGTTGATCGTCTGGTAAGCGCCGCAACGCTTTGGGTAAACACGCCATGAGTCCAGTAATAGCTGGCGGCGCATCGTAGCTCTCGGGAAGTGGTTCAGGATCCGCAACAAGTAATGTTTTACTTTGTTTTCTATATCTGTCGATCAAGAGATGATGGGCGGTGCGATACAACCAGGCGCGCGGCTGTTGCACCGCGCAAAATTGCTCATTTTGTTGCAATGCCTTGAGGAAGGTTTCCTGTAATACATCCGCACTCAACACGTGATCATGCGTTTGTTTAATCAGCCAGCGATAGAGCAACGATTCATAATCACGCCATGCTTCAAGCAAGCATGGCGTCGTGGACGTTGAAGACAACTGACTAGTCATAGCACCGCTTCATCCTTAGCGCAACATTCACCAAGGCAATCAACACCGGCACTTCCACCAGCGGCCCAATCACTCCTGCAAAGGCTTGATCAGAGTGAATGCCAAATACCGCAATCGCCACCGCAATGGCTAATTCAAAGTTATTGCCGGATGAAGTAAACGCAATTGACGCGTTGCGGTCATACGGGATCCCCAGTTTTTTGCCCACAAAGAAGCTAATAAAGAACATCAGCACAAAGTAGGTCACCAGCGGCACAGCGATACGCAACACATCAAGCGGCAACGCAACAATTGCCTCCCCTTTTAGGCTAAACATCAACACAATGGTCGCCAACAACGCGATTAACGTCATCGGGGAGATACGTGGCAAAAAGACGTCTTCGTACCATTGTTCACCTTTTTTAGCGACCAGCACGGTACGTGATAGATAGCCCGCCAAAAAAGGGATACCCAAGTAAATCAGCACACTTTGCGCGATGTCCCCCATGGTCACATCCACCACAAAACTTTGTAGACCCAGCATGGGGGGTAAAACGGTGATAAATAGCCATGCCATCACACTGTAGGTCAGGATCTGAAATAAGCTATTTAGGGCCACCAATGCCGCGCCATACTC
Organism: Salinivibrio sp. HTSP; assembly: GCF_003390965.1. Taxonomy (NCBI): domain Bacteria; kingdom Pseudomonadati; phylum Pseudomonadota; class Gammaproteobacteria; order Vibrionales; family Vibrionaceae; genus Salinivibrio; species Salinivibrio sp. HTSP. The sequence goes on along the minus strand of NZ_PXUD01000060.1, from coordinate 43,113 downwards.
TTTATTACCGCCACTGATGTCGTTCCACACCAAGACCATAGCAATACAACGGGCAAGACCAATCAATATCACTCCCGCCATGTAACCTGGCTCATCACGTAAAAACAGCACCGCCAGTGTGAACATCAGAATAGGACCCACCACCCAGTTCATGATCAGCGACAGCGTAATGGCTTTTTTATCGCGCGTGACCGAGCCCAGTAAGCGATAATTTACTTTTGCCAGTCGCGGGTACATCATTAAGATCAAGCCAACCGCCAGCGGTACATTGGTGCTCCCGACCGATAAGCGCTCACTGAGGTTCGCCACTTCTGGATAAATCCACCCTATACTGACCCCAATGGCCATAGCGAGAAAAATCCACACGGTTAAATACCGATCGAGCCATCCCATTCTTTGCGCGGCCGACGGTGCACAGGTTTCAGATTGAGTCATCGCGATATTTCCTTTTTATATCTGACGTTGATTGACACGTGCTGATAGCTCATCGGCACTCTCAACGCGCTCAGAGTAGCGATCAACGAGATAGTCTTTGTTGTCACGAAGTAAGAGCGTAAATTTCATTAGCTCTTCCACCACATCAACAATGCGTTGATAAAAAGGCGATGGCAGCATCCGGCCTTGTTCATCAAACTCTAAATAGGCTTTGGGCACCGATGATTGGTTCGGAATGGTAAACATACGCATCCAGCGGCCGAGAACGCGGAGCTGATTAACGGTATTGAATGATTGAGAGCCCCCACATACTTGCATCACCGCGAGCACTTTACCTTGGGTTGGCCTCACGGCCCCAAGACTTAGAGGCACCCAGTCGATTTGGCTTTTCATGATACTGGTGATCGAGCCATGGCGTTCGGGCGAACACCAAACCTGCCCTTCAGACCACATCATCAACTCGCGCAATTCCGCTACTTTCTCATGTGAAGGATCAACACTATCGGGCGCGGGTAATCCGCTAGGATCATAAATGCGCGCTTCAGCCCCCATCGCAGTCAGCAGACGCGCAGCCTCTTCTATTACCAGTCGACTGTATGAACGCGCCCGCAAGGAACCATATAGCAGTAAGATACGAGGGCGGTGGGTCGATCGCTGCACCGCAAACTTATCAGCCGACGGAATATCAAACGCATCGGCCGTGATATTTGGGAGTTCGTTATCATTCATATTATTGTTTTACCTCACAACAAGTCTGGTTTAAGGCCGTTGGTTCGAAAGCCGGCAACATGGCAGGATTGTGTTTTACCGTGGTCAGTAAAATACCGCGCATCCACTCCGGTAAAGCTGGATGCAACCGGTAATAGACCCACTTACCGCGACGCTCTCCTATCACAAAATCATGTTTACGTAGCTCCGCCAAATGTCGAGAAACCTTGGGTTGACTCAGGGCTAACGCCTCCATCAGATCACATACACATAACTCACCATGCTGTGAGAGCAGCAATAGAGAGGTCAGCCGAGTGGGCTCGGATAAGGCTTTGTAAAAAGTGAGTGTGTGACACATCTGCATTTTCTCTTTTCAATATATACGATAAATCATATATATGAAATACCATATATCAAATTACGCACAGAGGAAAAACACAGCACTATCGCGATCGTATTGCTGTTCAAAAAGCTCTTTACATCCGTAAGAAATACTGTAGTGTGGCTAAAGCTCTAGATACGGAGCATCAAAAGACATCAAGTCAAAGTCGAGACAGACCACGCTATTTCCCGCATAGACTCTCTGCAGTAATCCACTTTCGCTTTTTTCCTAGATTGATAACCCGTTAACAACCCTTTTGCTATCACTCATTGGTGGGTATCACTGTATTGATGGTGATCGCTCATTCCAAAGGGACCGGCGCATTTGCGCGGCTCATGATCGATAACCACTGAGGGTGTAGAGCAATAATCGTTTAACTCATGGAGATAAAATATGGCCGCGACTAACGGCAGACTGCGTCACTGGTATCATTTACGCCGTACGCAAACACAAACGAAAACCGCTAACAACACAAACAAAACAGTAAGGAACGCCATTGATAGTGAATTTTTCACTCCCTAATCTTGCCAATTGGCAGGTCGCGATTCATCAATTTAATGGGGATATTATCCTCAAGCACTTGCTACATCGCCTACCGACATTATCCCAACCGACGCTGCAGTTTGATCCCAGCACCGAGCTTGGCACTATTTTTAGCCAAGGCGAATGCTTGGGTGAGTTTTCTCTCGCGCACTAACGCTTAGCGCATATCGCGCGTTTCCATAACCGGTAGAAATAGAGGCCGCCTTTCCGTTCATTGAACGAAGCTGGTAAAGTGTCTTGCTATTAACAAGACAACAAAGGCAGCCTCACACGTGAAAATCATTTCATTCAATATCAATGGTATTCGTGCTCGTTTGCATCAATTGCAAGCCTTGATTGAAAAGCATCAACCTGACGTGATCGGGTTACAAGAAACCAAAGTTCATGACGACGCCTTCCCGCTCGCAGATGTCGAAGCCATGGGTTATGAGGTGCACTTCCATGGCCAAAAAGCGCATTATGGCGTGGCAATGCTGTGTAAGAAGTCCCCTATCAGCGTGCAAAAAGGCTTTGCCACTGATGACGAGGACGCTCAACGCCGGATGATCATGGCGACCTTTGAAGACGAACACGGCAAGCCGATCACTGTGCTCAATGGTTACTTCCCACAAGGGGAAAACCGCAGCCACGAAACTAAATTCCCCGCCAAGCGGAAGTTTTATCAAGACCTCATGACCTATTTAGCTAGCCGTGACCCAAGTGAGCAGCTAGTGGTGATGGGCGATATCAATATCAGCCCGCAAGACGATGACATCGGCATTGGCGAGCAAAATGCTAAACGCTGGCTACGCACCGGCAAGTGCTCATTCTTGCCCGAAGAGCGTGAGTGGCTGAGCACTCTGATGGATTGGGGGTTTGTTGACACCTTCCGTGCCCTGCATCCTAGCGTGAACGATCAGTTCTCGTGGTTTGACTACCGCTCTCGCGGCTTTGACGATAATCGCGGCCTGCGTATTGATGTGGTGTTAGCCACCCAAGATCTGGCCAGCCGCTGTATTGGAGCGGGGATTGACTACGAACTCCGTGCGATTGAAAAACCGTCAGATCACGCACCGATTTGGGCGACCTTTAAGTAAGCCCCAAGGCGCACGCGTTGGATAAAAAACGCCGCAGATGATCAGGTGATCACTGCGGCGTTTCTCATTTGAGATTGAGCCAATTAGCTCAGCGGCTTTAAATGGCGCAGGAAGCGGCGCTCCGCTAAGCGGAACATCCAAAGGATGCTAAATGTCAGCGCCATATAGAACACACCCGCAGTCAAAAACGACTCGAACGGCGCATAATAGCGCGAGTTCACAATCCGAGCCGCACCGGTTAAATCGACAATGGTGATAATCCCTGCCACCGCTGAGCCGTGGAGCATAAACACCACTTCGTTACTGTACGCGGGCAACGCACGTCGCATCGCGCTCGGCAACACAATGCGCGAAAAAGCTTTGTAGGGGCTCATGCCATAAGCAATCGCCGCCTCGACTTCCCCTTTAGGAAGGCCATTGATGGCGCCACGGATGATTTCAGCGGTATAAGCGGCTGTGTTGAGCACAAAGGCTACCAAGGCACAGAACCAAGCATGTTGCCACAAGGTATCTTCAACATTCACTACCTGACTTAAGCCGTAGTAAATCAAATACAGTTGAATCAACAGCGGCGTGCCACGGAAAAAGTAAATAAACGCCCATGCGGGATAGCGCCATAAAGGAAATTGCGCATTACGCGCCACCGCCACCGGCACCGCCACCACTAAGCCAATCACCAACGCAGAAGCCACCAACCACACGGTGGTCCAAAGGCCGTCTAAGTATATCGGCCAGGTTTCGAGTACAAGAGAAAAATCCATGGTCACCTACCGCGTGTGAATGCTAAAACGGCGCTCCATCCAGCGCAGTCCCGTGGTCGAGATGCTGGTAAAGAGCAAGAAAATCAGGGCAACGGTAAAGTAAAACGTAAAGGGCATCTGGGTTGAGCCGGCCGCCAGCGCCCCTTTTCGCACCATGTCATCAAGGCCAATGATTGATACCAGCGCGGTGGTTTTGAGCAGCACCAACCAATTGTTACCAAAGCCTGGCAGCGCATGTCGGATCATCTGCGGCAGCAGAATACGGCGGAATGCCAAACTGCTGCTCATGCCATAGGCACGTGCGGCTTCCATCTCTCCTGAATCCACCGCCATAATCGCGCCACGGAAAGTTTCCGCCATGTAAGCACCAAAGATAAACCCGATGGTTAGGATCCCGGCAATAAATGGGCTCACATCGATGTAATCGGGCAAATAAGATGTCCAGTCGTGGTTGGGATCTTGACCGGCCATGTATTCGTTAAGCCACTCATTGATGCCATACAAGCTGTTATTCAGCAGCATTTGCCCGCCGTAAAAAATCAGCATCATCAGCACCAGATCAGGGATCCCGCGTATCACTGTGGTATAGACGGTCGCTATCCCACGCAGCCAGCCAAATTTGGAGAGTTTCGCCAGTGCACCCAGCATACCCAGTAGCATGGCAAGACCTAACGAGAGCAGCGCAACCTGAAGGGTCACCCATGCGCCTTCGAGCAGGGACCACTCGTAACCTTTCAAATCAATCATATGAATCGGGCAGCACTTTCATGCTGCCCGCCTGCCTATTACTCGCCGTAAACGTCGTAGTCAAAGTACTTGGCAGCAATCTCGTCATACACGCCTTTTTCACGCAACGAATCGATCGCTTGGTTGAGCTTCTTGGTCAGTTCTTTGTCTTGCTTACGTGTCGCAATCCCAAAGCCTTCACCAAACCACTCAGGGTCAGTGAGTGACGGGCCAATGAATGCAAACTCGTCACCCCCCTCTTTGTCGAGCAGCCCTTGTTGGAGTGCCGACGCATCGCCAAGGATTGACTCAATACGGCCTGCTTTTAGGTCCAGATAGGCTTCGTCAAAGGTGCCGTAACGAACGATATCGACCGCGTCGCCATAGTTATCAGTCAGGTATTTATCGTGCGTCGTCGCACGTTGTACACCAATTTTAACGCCCTCTAAGCCCTCTTTGGTAAAGGTCAGATCCGTGCCTTTTTCGGCCACAAATTTATTAGGGATCAGCGCGTATTTGTTGGTGAAGTCAACTTTTCGCTTCCGCTCTTCGGTAATCGACATCGCCGCGATAATGGCATCGTATTTACGTGCCAGCAGCGATGGAATAATGCCATCCCAATCCTGCGCCACAATCTTACACTTTGCCTGCATCTCTTCGCAGAGTGCATTGGCCATATCGACATCAAAGCCTTTCAGCTCGCCTTCGTTAGTGGTCCAACTAAATGGAGGATAGGCCCCTTCGATACCGAAACGTACGACCTTCCAATCCTTGGCTGCTACGGAGGTTGACCCAACCGCGGCCATTACAGCGGCGGCAACTAGCCATTTTTTCATCTTCCTGTCTCCTGTCGTTTTTACGATGTTGTCAGGGCATTGCCCTATTGCATGGTTATGCTATTGATATTTTTAATAAATAGATTAGTAAATCGATGAGATAAACTGCTGCAAACGCTCTGATTCTGGCGAATCAAACAACTCTTTCGGGTTGCCTTGCTCTTCTACTAACCCTTGGTGCAGGAACATCACATGGTTAGAGACATCGCGCGCGAAGCTCATTTCATGGGTAACCACCAGCATGGTGCGTCCTTCCTCAGCCAGTGAGCGCATCACACCCAACACTTCTCCTACTAATTCAGGATCCAGCGCGGAGGTTGGCTCATCAAACAGCAAGACTTCTGGCTCTACCGCGAGTGCGCGCGCAATCGCTGCACGTTGTTGCTGACCACCAGATAAATGACCTGGGTAGTAATCGCGGCGCTCATAAAGCCCTACGCGGTGCAATAACGCTTCTGCTTCTTCAATCGCTTGTGCCTTAGGCACACCTAGCACATGCACGGGCGCTTCGATAACATTTTGCAGCACCGTCATATGCGACCAAAGATTGAACCCTTGAAACACCATCGCCAGCCGCGAACGAATGCGTTGCACTTGCTTGTCACTGACGGGGATGGGCTCACCGGCACGATTGTTTTTCATTTTGATCAACTCACCGTTGACCCAAATTTCACCGCCCGTGGGGGTTTCCAGCAGATTGATACAGCGAAGAAAGGTGCTCTTGCCGGAACCGGAAGAGCCGATAATGGAAATCACGTCGCCCCGGTGGGCGTCGAGGGAAATACCTTTGAGCACTTGATGCTGCCCAAAGCTTTTTTTAAGTGATTTTACCTGTAGCGCCACAGCATCCGTCATGCGCTAACTCCTGTCATCCGTGAAATCTGTTGTGTTTGTGGTTAAAGCGCACCAAATGCACTGAGTATGGATTGAAAATATCACCCCTCAACGCAATGAGCAACATTTTGTTAACCTTTAAAGTGCATTCATTATAGTCACTATTACTGCATAAAAAGTCAATCGTAAAATTTACTGCTGAAAAAACCAACAATTGCTTTGTCAGCCATTAGCCGTACTAAACCGGCTTTAACCGAGGTAAGTATAGAAGTTAACTTGAAGAAAGCTGGTTATTTTTATCGTGAAAGCTGACAAAAATTAGCGTTGGAGGGGATAGACGTGCAATTTATTTCATTTCAATGCGATCAGCGGTGCGTAACAAAACTGTGAACACCATAGTTAAACGCCTACTAAAAAAGACAGTGGCGCTTTTAAAGTAGGCAGCCTCTCACCTTATGACAGCCGCGCGTCGCGACGTTTCGCTCGCTTCGCTTTAAGTAGCTCTAAGGTGTCACGCCAGCGCTCGGCAAGGCCGGTAGGATCACGCGCCTCCCACTGTTCTAGCGCATAGTCTGCTAGTGCATAGTCCCCAGCTTTAATCGCACTGATGGATAACCACTGCCACAGCATACGATCATCTTTCAGGCCATAAGAGAGCGCCACTTGCGCGGTATCAATCACTTCCTGCCAATGATTAAGCTGATACGCTAACATCACCTGTAGTTTGAGCGTTTGCTTGTCTGGCTCGCTCAAATTCACTTCACTGATCCGGTTTAACGCCGCCACGCGCTGGTCTGTTTTAATCAAACACTGCACCAGAAATAACTGCTCATCACGCGTGGGTAGCCGGGTCAATTGCTGTAATCCCTGTTGCCAATATAGCAATGCCTGCTGTGAGGCCCCCAGCTCCATTTGGCCGGTGGAGAGAGTCCGGTAAAGGGCAATGTCAGCATTGGCACGCGCTAAATACTGGCGTGCCGCTTGGTGCGAGCCCGCTTTAGCGTGGGCGCGTGCGGCCTGCTCTAACCAACGAGGGGCCACATCGGGTTGATTGACCAACTTATCGAATGTCGCTGCCGCCGCCTTAAAGCGTGATAGCGCCACTTCACTGAGCCCTTTGGTTTGCAGGATAAATGCATCCTCCGCGCCGAGCTTTTTCAGCTGGCGCGCATACTCAATCGCCACGTCGAAACGAGACAGGGCATAAGCAGCCTGCATCGCGAAGCGAGCAGAGGTCGGCTGCAGTGTGTGCTTATCGCGGAGCTGGCGGGCATAGTTCAATACTTCTTCATATTGCTCAACCCGAAACGCCAAGCTAATCACCGCCGTCAACGCATCCGCTTCACTCGCTTTACTCAGTCCGTTCAGTGTCAACGCCTGACGATACGCGCGATACGCTTCTGCACGCTGATCAAGGTAAAGGTGGGCGATGGCTTGCAAACGTTGTAACTCTGCACGCTCAGAGGGTACTAACGCCTGCTGCTCCGATGGGGTCAGCAAGGTGTCCGCCTGGGTAAGCGCATCTTGATAATCGCCGTTTTGAATGGCGGCGCTCACCGTGTCTATCCCCGCCGCCTGCACGACCATGACAGGGCAAAGCAATAACGCGCCCAAGCTCAAACGACGCCACGTAGGCATCAGCATGCGAGGACAAACAACAAGGCGGAACAATCGGCGCACCATAAGGATCCATTTTTAGAGGACAATATATCGACTATAACCTATCTTTTTTATTCACTACAGCGAGCACGCAGGGACTGTCTTTATTTATTGACCCAGATTCAAGATGCCACCACGCCCGCTTTACATCGGGCGCGTTTATCTTGCTGTTTTGTAGCACATATTTGGCGCCTCGATTAGTAACTAAATTACACAAAGACTGATTTGATGGCAAAAGAAGGCCAATAAAGCGGTAAAAACCTTGGCATAAGTGGGCGTAGCACGTAAAAAAATTACACGGTAATGATCTAAGTCAACATTCTACGCTCACCCTGTTGTTAGCATGCTGATAACGAAACAGAACACGGCCATAAGGCCAGCGTTAAAAACACATAAAGACTGGCTAAGCCACTGTTTCGAAAGCGTTTGCTTTCTGTACGACGAGGAAATTATGGCAACACATGCTCAAGACCGCAGTGTGAGTCACGAAGAAAAGAGCGAATATCAAAAGAAGCACAAGCCGGCTTCTTCATTTGCCTCCCGCGCTGACTACCTGAATCACGAACTACAAATTATGCGTCCGCGCCGTTGGGGTTTGAACCTGCCTGGCCGTGACTTCCGTTTTGAAATCGAAGACCTTGTTCCTGCTCTAGCGGGTACTATCGGCATTATCGCCATGTACTCCGCCGTGATGATGTCTTGGGCAGATGGTTTAACCGCCGCGTGGGATCACATCACCTTGGGTAAAGCGTTTGCCGTCGAAGTGGCGCGGGTAGAAATGCTTATCCCCGCACTCCTTTTTTGTGTCCTTTTATGCGGATTTATCAATCCACGCGCTAACCTGGCCGGTAACCATGGGCCAATGATCCCGCTTGTCGGGACCATCGCGCTCGCCGGCGCACATCCTCTCGCCTTAGGGATCCTAATCGGTGCCTTTGGCCTGATACTCAGTTATCTCAAAGGCGGCTCTAAATTAGTGAACTTAACGAGCCAGGGGGTGGCTGGTGGTTTGCTGATATTCTTGGGCTTTGGGGGTGCCAAAGGCCAAATTGAGAGCCTGCTCGCCTGGGGTGCGGCCATTGATATGGGCTATATCTCCATTTTGATTCTCGCCGTGTCGATTGTGATCTATGCCTTCTTGGCGCGCATCGGTAAACGCTGGCTCGCGATTCCCGTCTGTGCGGTCACCGGTGGATTAATTGCTACCGCCCTGGGTGCAGGCTCGTCACTAGAATTTGTTACTCAACCGGGTGTACCTAACCTGAATCCGGTTTACTGGTGGGGCTCAACCGAGCAAGGCTGGCAACTCGGTCTTCCAAACCTGTCGCACTTTCTTGCTTCTTTGCCGTTTGCACTGCTGGCCGTAGCGATGTGGTCACCGGACTTTCTTGGTCACCGTATCTTCCAGGAACTAAATTATCCTAAGAAAGCCGAAAAAGTATTGATGGACGTGGATGACACCATGACAGGTTGTTCTATTCGTCAAATGGTCGGGGCCTCTGTGGGTGGCGGTAACATCACCTCATCGTGGGGAACCTACATGATTCCGGCGGCGATTGCGCGTCGACCTATTCCTGGCGGTGCCATTGTACTGGGTCTGTTATGTATTGCCGTTGCCTTGATTGGCTACCCTATGGATGTCGCCACTTGGCCACCCGTGATGACTATCGCGCTGCTATCGGGTGTGTTCCTGCCCTTGCTTGAAGCAGGCATGCAGATGGTGAAAGACGCCAAGTCGAGCCAAGCAGCGGGTATTTGTATTTTCGCCTCCATGGCTGTTAATCCAGTCTTTGGTTGGGCAGTCACTATGCTCTTGGACAACAACGGCCTTATCGGTGATAAAGAGCGCCCGACAACGCTCTCTACCGTTGACCGTCTGGTGATTCCAACCGCCACAGTGATCATTTGTATTGCTGCCATGTTGGCAGTCGGAATGATTCCCGGCATTCCATCTTTGTTGTAATAACATTGCCCCGCTTTCGGGCGGGGTATCCGGATAAATCGATGGGTCGCAGGCGTCAGCCATACTGACAAATACGATGACTGAACCTGGTCCCAATACATATCTTTTTGAAAAGAGTACAGGTAGGTGCAACATGTCTGAGCACGTTTCCAATGCATGGGAAGGATTTGTTGAAGGTAACTGGAGCAAAGAAGTTGATGTTCGCGACTTCATCCAGAAAAACTATACCCCTTACGAGGGCGACGAATCATTCCTAGTTTCTGAGCCAACTGACGCCACTCGCAAACTGTGGGCGCGCGTGATGGAAGGCATCAAGCAAGAGAACGCGACGCATGCACCGGTTGATTTTGATACGTCTGTGGTTTCTACCCTGACGTCTCACGACGCCGGCTACATCGAGAAAGATCTGGAACAGATTGTTGGTCTGCAGACTGACGCGCCGCTAAAACGCGCGATGCTCCCATATGGTGGTATCCGCATGGTTCAAGGGTCATGCGACGCATATGGCCGCGAACTCGATCCACAAGTGAAGAAAACCTTCACGGAATATCGTAAAACCCATAACCAAGGTGTTTTCGATATTTATACCCCAGAAATCCTGAAGTGCCGTAAATCTGGCGTGTTGACCGGTTTGCCTGATGCGTATGGCCGTGGCCGTATCATCGGTGACTACCGTCGCGTTGCGCTGTACGGTATTGACTTCTTGATGAAAGACAAGAAAGCCCAATTCGATTCGTTGCAAGAGAAATTCGAAAACGGCGAAGATCTGCAAATGACCATGCAGCTGCGTGAAGAAATTGCAGAGCAGCATCGCGCACTGGGTCAATTGAAAGAAATGGCCGCAAAATACGGCTGTGACATTTCTCGCCCAGCCGAAACCGCGCAAGAAGCCATTCAGTGGACATACTTCGGTTATTTGGGTGCAGTGAAAACCCAAAACGGTGCCGCCATGTCGCTTGGCCGTACCTCTACCTTCCTCGATATCTATCTAGAGCGCGATATCGCAGCGGGTAAACTGACTGAAGAGCAAGCGCAAGAGCTGATCGATCACTTCGTGATGAAGCTGCGTATGGTGCGCTTCCTGCGTACGCCTGAGTATGATGATCTCTTCTCTGGTGACCCTATCTGGGCAACGGAATCTGTTGCCGGTATGGGTGTTGACGGGCGTCCACTGGTTTCACGTACCAGCTTCCGTTTCCTAAACAGCCTATACACCATGGGACCAAGCCCAGAGCCAAACATCACAGTGCTTTGGTCTGAGCAGTTGCCGGAAGGCTTCAAAAAGTTCTGTGCCAAGGTCTCGATCGACACCTCGTCTATCCAGTACGAGAACGACGATCTGATGCGCACTGACTTTGATAATGACGACTATGCGATTGCATGTTGCGTCTCGCCAATGATTGTTGGTAAGCAGATGCAATTCTTCGGTGCCCGTGCCAACTTGGCGAAAACGCTGCTTTATACCATCAACGGTGGTATTGACGAGAAGCTGAAAATCCAAGTTGCCCCTGAGCACGCGCCGATGACCGATGAAGTGTTGGACTATGACAAGGTCATGGACCGCATGGATCACCTGATGGATTGGTTAGCAAAACAATACGTGACTGCGCTGAACAGCATCCACTTCATGCACGACAAATACAGCTATGAAGCGGCGCTGATGGCCTTCCACGACCGTGATGTACATCGCACCATGGCATGCGGTATTGCGGGTCTGTCGGTTGCTGCTGACTCATTGGCTGCGATTAAATACGCCAAAGTGAAGCCAGTTCGTGACGAAGACGGTATTGCTATCGACTTTGATATCGAAGGCGAATACCCAGCATTTGGTAACAACGACGAGCGCGTTGATGCGATTGCCTGTGACTTGGTCGAGCGCTTCATGAACAAGATCCGTTCACTGAGAACGTATCGTGATGCGGTTCCAACTCAATCTATCCTGACCATCACCTCAAACGTGGTTTACGGTAAGAAAACGGGTAACACTCCTGACGGTCGTCAAGCCGGTATGCCGTTTGGCCCAGGTGCTAACCCCATGCACGGCCGTGATGAAAAAGGCGCCGTCGCGTCACTGACATCTGTTGGTAAACTGCCATTTGCCCACGCCAAAGACGGTATTTCTTATACCTTCTCTATCGTGCCAAATGCACTGGGTAAAGACGAAAACGCACAACGCGCTAACTTGGCAGGCTTGATGGATGGTTACTTCCACCACGAAAGCGGCCAAGAAGGTGGCCAGCACTTGAACGTTAACGTGATGAACCGTGAAATGTTGCTGGACGCGATGGATCACCCTGAGAACTACCCTCAACTGACCATCCGCGTATCAGGTTATGCGGTACGTTTTAACTCGCTGACCAAAGAGCAGCAACAAGACGTGATTACCCGTACCTTTACCTCTTCACTGTAAGCGATAAAGCAGGGTTAACGCTCAAAGAAAAAACCGCCGGCAATGCTGGCGGTTTTTGTTTATCGGCCTATTTATCGCTCTGTTTCCCGATTTATCCAGACTTGCCGCCAGCACGTCGGCCTTGGCTAACGGCGAGTCAACACACCCGCCAGGGATAATCAGCGATTACACCACTTCAAAGCGATCCAACTTACTGTCCAACTCACGGGCTGAATCAGCAAGCAGTTGGCTTTGCTCAGCAAGGTGCGAGGCGGCACCGCTAATCTCGTTGGCTGAGTTGTGAATGTTGCTCACGTTTTGGTTCATTTCTTCTGACACCGTCCCCTGCTCTTCTGCCGCGGCGGCAATTTGTACCACGCGGTCATTCGAGCCATGCAAGGCACTCACCATGGCTTTCAATTGCTCTTGGGTTTCTAGCGCCGTATTGACACTGTCTTCACTGGATTGATGGCTTGATGTCATCGCCTCTGCCGCTTCAATCGCGTTGTTGGTCAGTGATTCTATGGTGCCTTGAATTTGGGTGGTCGATTTTTGCGTGCCTTGTGCAAGCGAGCGCACTTCGTCAGCGACCACCGCGAAGCCTCGGCCTTGCTCACCGGCGCGGGCCGCTTCAATGGCGGCGTTAAGCGCCAAGAGATTGGTTTGTTCAGAGATGCCTTGGATCACCGTCGCCACATCACTGATCTCCATCACGCCTTGTTTCACTTGATTCACCAGTTTATCCGCCGCGGCAATACGCTCAGCCACCTCACGAATACTGGCCACCGTGCTGTCTAGCTTATGGTTGCCATCGTCCGCCATTGAGGAAATGTCATTGGTGGCTTGCGCGGTTTGTTCGGCGTGATCGGCAACATCGGCCACGGTGGCCGTCATTTCGTTCATCGCCGTGGCCAACTGCTCAAGTTGCGCACGTTGAGATTGAATACTTTGTGCACTTTCCTCACTGGCCGACGCTATTGAAGACGCCATGGTCGACGATTGTTTGGCTTCGTCATGCGCAACACGCAACGCCTCTCGTACACTGCTCATCGCAGTATCCATCCGTCGAGCGAGCTTGCCTATTTCGTCGTGGCGGGTATAACCACACTCTATCCGAAGATCGCCACCCGCAATGCGATCGAATTTTTCTACCAGCTCATCCAATGGCACCACGATATCGCGGCTGACAAACCCACCGGCTACCAGCAAGATAGCGCCAGATAACAGGGTTAAACCACCGATTTGCCACGCAGATTGTATCACCCGTGCTTCAATATCACTGACATGCACGCCTGAGCCAATAATCCAATTCCAGCCATCAACCCTTTTAACGTAGGAGATTTTCGGCTTCATCTCGCCCTCAGGTGAGCGCCAGGTATAATCAAGCACACCACCCTGTGCACCTTGACTGACTTCCACCATCTCCCGCCAGTGATGCTTCCCTTCACCATCGGTCAGCCCATCCGCACTAGTGCCGTTTAGCTTAGGCTTAATCGGGTGGTTAACAATGGTGAGATCAGGTTTAAGCACCCAAAAATAGTTATTACCGTCATAACGCAGTTTATTAAGCTGCGCGATCGCTTGTTCTTTGGCTTCTTGTTCGCCAATTTGTGGTGCCTGCTGTCGGTAATAGGCCACCACACTTTGTGCCACCTCAATATTGGCGCGCAACGAGGCCGTCCGCTCAGCATAGGATTGCTCCCGCTCTTTGTTGATGGTGTACGCGCTGATCCCTGCCAGCAACACAACGGCAACTAGCATTAGTGCAACAAGCTTATTTTTCACTCTCAGATCACTGATTCTTTTCATTATAAGTCCTAGCATTTGCTTTGATCCTAGCCTGACACCAAGCATATCCCTGCTTGCATGCAACCTGGCATAAGCATGTATCGCTTTGGCGACGTGTCGCACGTCAGTTTGGACAAAAAAGGGAAAAGTCACAAAATCTGTATGGAATTTATCTGGTTAACGTCTCACTCATTGGGCAATAAAAAATTGGAACTGTGATCAAGTTTGAGTCAGGCGTGTAATGAGGGGGTAATACAAGGCGAGAAGTGCGAAAAAGCCGGGAATTCCCTTATCTTCACACTGGGTTTGTAATAAAATGACGGCATAGCCATTCGCAGTCTGGAGACAGCTATGTCGACAATTGGTCGCATCCATTCATTTGAGTCCTGTGGCACCGTAGATGGCCCTGGCATCCGCTTTATTGTCTTTATGCAAGGCTGCTTGATGCGGTGCAAATACTGTCATAACCGTGATACATGGGACACGCATGGCGGCAAAGAAGTCACCGTGGATGAAATAATGAAAGATGTGCGTGCCTATCGCCATTTTATTACCGCCTCTGGTGGCGGGGTGACAGCATCTGGCGGTGAGGCCATGTTGCAACCTGAGTTTGTGCGTGATTTTTTCCAAGCCGCTAACGCGGAAGGGATCCACACCTGTTTAGATACCAACGGCTATATTCGCAAACACACCCCGGTGATTGATGAAGTCCTTGATGCGACCGACTTGGTGATGCTGGATCTCAAACAGCTCAATGATGAGGTTCATGAAGATTTAGTCGGTGTATCAAACCGACGAACGCTCGACTTTGCCAAATACCTGCACAAAATTGGGCAAAAAACCTGGATTCGTTACGTGGTTGTCCCCGGTTATACCGATGATGATGACTCTGCCCATCGTCTCGGCCAATTTATCCAAGACATGGATAATATCGAAAAAGTCGAGTTACTTCCCTACCACCAGCTCGGTGCACACAAATGGGAAGCACTGGGCCATGATTACGAACTGCAAGACGTCTCGCCCCCATCAAAAGAAGTGATGGATAACGTCAAAGCAATTATTGCCAGTTATGGTCATAACGTCATGTATTAACCTGACGCCCCTCAGCCCCCATCAGCCGGTCACCTCGTGGCCGGCTTTTTTTATCCTTGTTTTTCGCGCCTTGATACTTACATCTCTCGACGGCGGGCTTTGGTCATCCGAATGGCTTCACGGATAATACAGTCACGCAACGGGTTATCCGCCGCGTCTGCTCGCCAGATAAACGACAGTGTCCGGCGCATATTTAGCTCCGGCACATTCAGCGCCACCAGCTCTTCGCGTTCTATCCACTTCTCGACATCAAGATAGGGTAAGCAGCTGAGGTAGTTGGAATTGGCCACCAAGGTACGTAATACCGGCACCTGCTCATATTCTCGCCGCACATCAAGATCTTCGATAACGCCATGAATGGCACTATCAAAACTATGCCGTGTCCCGGCCCCCGGCTCTCGCAATACCCACTGCGCTTGCTCAAGTTGCGCCAAACTTACTTGATCGCGCTGCGCGTAAGGGTGATGCTTGGCTGCCACCACCACCAAATGATCATGGCACCACACCTGTTGTTTCAAGCGGCTGTCATCACAACGGCCTTCAATGATCCCTAAATCGTGTTGATAGCGGCGCACACTATCAATCACCTTTTGCGTATTTTTCACCGTAAAGTCGATTCTCAACTCGGGAAAATCACTATCAATAATACTGATAAGGTCTGGGATCAGGTGCTCTGCGGCGGTCTGACTGGCAATTAAGGCAATATCACCACTAATAATGTGCTGTCCATCAAATCCTGCTTCAATTTGTTGCGCATCAAACAGCAGTTGTCGTGCTTTGGGTCGCAACCATGCTCCCCAATAGGTGAGCTGCATTTGCTTGCCTTGGCGCTCAAAGAGCGGCCTACCAAGTAGCTTTTCGAGCTGTGAAAGCGCCATGCTGGTCGCCGACTGCGTTAACGCTAAATGGTCGGCAGCACGGCTCACACTGCCCATCGCGGCAATCGCCTCAAACACAGCGAGCTGCTTGAGTGAGTAGCGCATCTAGGATCCTTACTGTCTGACTTTGATGACATCAGACTATCAATTTTTGTGATTATTACCCTAAGCAATATCAATTTTACTCCTGATAACCAGGCGAATAGGCTGGATTTATTCACATTCAGTCTAAAAAGGAGTACAACCAGTATGTTTTTTTGTCTTCAAGGTCGGGCACGCATTGCCAAAAGAGGAGGCAGCCGATGGTAACCCCTATCCACACTGACGGCCCCGCTGCACTGCTGGTGCAAGCCGAGCAATACGCTGAGAGTAAACCGCGCAAATCGACTCGTATGGCCGTCGGGTTGGCGATGATGGCTGGTCTATTTATCGGGTTGGCGTTCGTGTTTTACCTCACGGTGACCACGGGGAGCACAGCCGGTTGGGGGCTCACCCGCTTGATGGGCGGGTTGGCCTTTAGCATGGGATTAATTCTTGTGGTACTGGGCGGCGCGGAATTGTTTACCAGTACCGTGCTCTCCATGCTCGCGCGCGCCAACGGCAAAATCAGTACACGCAACCTGCTTTATACCTGGGCAAGGGTGTATATCGGCAACTTATGTGGCGCGCTCTTGTTGGTGCTGATCGTGATGGCGGCGGGTTTATACCAGCTTGATGATGGGCAGTGGGGGCTCAACGCTCTTCATGTGGCTCAGCACAAACTGCATCACAGCTGGCTGCAAGCATTCTCTCTTGGTGTGCTTTGTAACTTGTTGGTTTGTTTGGCGATTTGGATGACATTCACCTCGCAAAATCCGCTGACCAAAGCCGTGATGGTGATTTTGCCTGTCGCCATGTTTGTCAGCACCGGTTTTGAACACAGTGTGGCCAATATGTTCATGGTGCCATTGGGCATGAGCATCGCCACCTTCGCACCAGACAGCTTTTGGCAAGCGGTGGGCAGCTCCCCCGCAGCCTTTAGTGACGTAAACCTGATCCAGTTTATCAGTGCCAATTTAATCCCTGTCACCCTCGGCAATATTGTCGGCGGCGCAGGCCTTGTCGGCATGGGGTACTGGCTAATTATTAATCCAGAAAGAGAACACAAAACCGCACACATTTCTGCATTGACGCTCCCGTCTGCAAATTATTCTGAGAGACCTACTATGACCCAAGAAACCTTAACCATTGAAAAAAACATGAAGCCTGTTCAATGCGCCATACAAAGCCACCAGTTTGTGGCCGATGCATTAGAGCAACTCAACCGCTATCAGTTACAAGGCGCACCGGTGGTCGACAAGCAAAATGAATTAGTCGGCTTTTTCTCGGTGCAAGATGTATTCGTCGATTTATGGTGGAATGATTACCAACCCGATATGGACACCAAAGTCGAAGACTTAATGCGCACTGAGGTACAAACCGTTGAGGCAGACCAATCGGTGATTGAACTGGCGCAGTATATGAGCATTGACAACCAAGTACTGTACCCTGTCAGTGATGCGGGCATTGCTACGCGCTTTACCACCCAGTCGGCATTAGAACGCGCTAAAACGCAAACCTTATCACGCCCTTATATTTATCCGGTGATGAGAGATGAGCGCTTGGTAGGGGTGATAAGTCGCTCAGATGTGGTTCGGGCTTTGGCACCGTTATACGGCAACGCCATGGATATTCTCCCTGCCGATGCTAAAGAGGGACTTGTTAGCGCCTAATCAAACGCAAAAGCACGCCTCAGCGCAGTTCTGAGGCGTGTTGTTTTTCGCACTCGCCGTTGTCAGGCAGCACTCCAGTTAGTCATCTGCCGGCGTCCTCTTAAGTAAGCGACCCACATATACACCGCCGTACTGAGCAAACAACTGGCCAAGTACATCATCAATCCTTGCTCACCCGAAAATGCTTGCTGCGCGAATACCGGACCACTGACGGATCCAACACTGTACGCGAGGAGAAGCGCCTCAGTGGCCGCGACAATTTTCCCCGGTGCCAACGTGGCACACGCATAAGCAATCGCGGTAGGATAAATGGCAAACACCGCACTACCAAGCATCACAAGTCCAACACCAAGCCACACGTTGCTGTTAGCAAGTGTAATGGTGGCCACGGCAAGCAATCCCACCACACAGAAATAGAACATCAACAGGACTCGATTGACTCTCGTCGAGATGGCACCCAATAACGGCTGAACACCCATGCCGCCCATAATGACTAACGCCATCATTGCCCCAATCTGTTGGTGATCGTCGACACGTTCAGCAATATAAAGGGGTAATAACCCATAGATCGCGCCTAACGTGAGCCCCGACACGATACAGGCAATATAGGCAGCTTTACGAATGGCTCCCAAGGTGCCCGAGTGTTCAACAGCGCCCATCATCGCCTGCGATGGCTCACCATGACGCATAAATAAGGGCACGATAATCGCTGCCGTGACCAAGCTACCAATCAACCAATAAGGCTGGGCCCCTGTCACACCGACATAACCGACGCCCAACTGACCCAAGGCATTACCGCCATATAAGGCTGCCATGTAAAAGCCTAAACGCTTGGCGCGCTGACGATCAGAATCCGCGATCAGTAACCATGACTCAATGGTGACAAACACGCCTGCGACCGCGATACCGGCCACAAATCGTGACACTAGCCATACGCCCTGTGCTTTGATCGTTGCCATCGCGGCAATAGACAGCAACACCACACTCATAAACAAAACTAATGCCTGACGATGCCCCATACGCGCAACGATACGGGCGCTCCACAAAGCACCGAACAATAGTCCCGCATAAAAGGCGCTCGCCAGCCAAGCGGCCAATTCCGCTGGCATTCCAAGCGGCATTAACGCCAATGGAATCAAACTCATCAAGTAACCACTCGCGACCGCAAATGCCGATAAGCTCACTAGTGGCACCCATGGAAACACAGACAGGGCTACGCCGCTGCCATTTTGTGCAGAGGATAGATTGTTCATGACAGTTTGTTCAATTCTCAGATAAGTGGCACGGACGGCCGGGGCCGCAAATATGTACCATTATCCAGATTAAATACAGCGAACTTTTTTGTTCGTCTCAATAAGAAAATTTAATCGATATACCCTGTAAACGTCTAAGGCTTTGCCATCAACGCTCTGGCGATAAATACTCTCTGTCATAAAAGGTGCGCAACCAATGAGGCCGATATACCGCCATCACCGTTACTGCCATACCGTTTAATAGCGCCTCAGGGAACCACATCAGTAGCGCAATTTGCAGGTAGTTATGCACAATGTCTTGCCAGCTGTGCCTATCGGCTAACCAATACCACAACGAGGTCACTGACAGCTGGAACACTATCGTGAGCGCCGCGCCGATAAATGCAGCGATAAAGATGTAAATAAACAAATGCCGGGTTAAATAGTGGTAACTGAGCGCGAAAATGCCATAACTGAAGGTGATAGGTAGCACGGCCGTGGTCAATGCGGTCATGCCCACATCAGCAACGGGAACAAAACCAAACACCGCCATCAACGCCAATGGCACAGTGGCAATCCAAATGGCAATGCGCCAGCCGTGACACAAGGCTAAGGTGGTCACGCCTAAAAAGTGGATATCCAGGCCTTCTTTGATCCCCGCTTGGAGCGCCCACAGCGCAAACAACACCACCGCGGAGGAAAACGCCAAATGCTGATACCCGGTTTCCTGGCGCAGCTTAGCGAAAAACTCTGGTGGGTAGGTCCGATACAGCACCGCTGCCCACAATAACCAGCCGCCCCATTGCCAACCGCTCATTTCGGCGAACTCAAACATATTCAATCCCTAGTCACTGACCTTTTATACCTTTGACTGACACAACCACTAGCGGGTGATAAACGTGCTACGGACATAGCTCAGATCAAGATTTCCCCCTCATAGAGGTGGTAGTCTTTATTTATTCCCTCATCAATTGATGAACGACTATTGTACCTTTGAAAGTTAAGAGGCCAACCGCGATGGATATGACCCCTGCACAACGTCTGATTTTATCTAATCAATACCAATTAATGTGCCACCTCGATCCCTCTAATAGCGAAAAGTATCGCCGCTTACAAACCATTATTGAGCGCGGTTACGGCTTGCAAATGGCGGAAGTGATCAGCCAGTTCGAGGCGTTATGTGAAACCCAATGCCGTGAGATCATCGATATCATGGAAATGCACCATGCGATACAGGCCTCTTACAACCTTCTGGACGACGCCAACCAAGCCGCCTTATCACCACGTCGCGTGCAGTTCTGGGGCTTTGACGCCGCCACTGAAGGTGCTTTAGTGCATTATGTCCGCTTTCTTGTCGATACAGAGGGGCTCTATCCGCAATTTGATCAAGGCGAGCACCGCTTTAACAGCCAAATGCCCATGCTGGAAAAGTACCGTCGCATGCTGGCTTTATGGCGTGAGTGCCCGCGCCAATTCCACTTAAGCTTAACCGAGATTGAGCAGATCCTCGCCGCCTAAACCAGAGCAAGCAACCCTCTTTATTGCCAGCCGCCCACCAGGCGGCTGTTTAATTTTCTCGCGCCGCGCTTGTCGAACGCCTCGCAAGCCCGTACCCTTAAGCCCATTCACGCTAACACACCGAACAACCATGATTTATCGATGCCCGCTGTGCCAACAGCCCCTGCAAGCTAGGTCACGTGGCGCCTATTGCGCTAACAATCACCAATTTGACCGCGCCAAAGAAGGCTACCTCAATCTGCTTCCGGTACAATTTAAGCGCTCTAAAGATCCGGGCGATAATAAAGCCATGACCCAAGCCCGTCGGGCGTTTTTAAATGCCGGTCATTATGCGCCGATGCGCCAAGCGATGATTGACGCCCTCACCCAGGCGCTCGATGGCGAGCACAAAACCATATTAGACGTGGGCTGTGGCGAAGGCTATTACACCCACGCAATTGCCGATCAAACCGCAGCGCAACAATGGTCGGTACACGGATTAGATATTGCCAAAGTGGCGGTACGTTATGCGGCCAAATGGTATCCACAGTGTCAGTTCTCGGTCGCCTCTTCCCAACGCTTGCCGTTTGCCGACAACAGTCTTGATGGTGTGGTACGCATTTATGCGCCCTGTAACGGTGAAGAGTTAGATCGCGTGATTAAGCCTGGCGGCGTGGTAGTGACGGTCACGCCAGGTCCACGTCATCTATTTCAGCTAAAAGCCGGTATCTATCAAGAAGTGCGCTTACACGAAACGCCACCGGAGTCATTGTCAGGCTTCCTGCTGGAAAGTGAGCACTCACTACATTACCCGATGACATTAGCCGGCGAGCAAGCCCTCACGCTACTGCAGATGACGCCCTTTGCTTGGCGCGCATCAGATGAGTGGCGTGACACCTTAGCCAACAGCGAGGCCTTTGAATGCGACGCCGACTTCACACTGCGCGTATATCGTCATCACGCCGCAGAGCAATCATAGCCAAGGAGAAAAGCCATGAAACAAGGTCGTGTATCGGTTCGTCTCATCAATACCTTGCTCGCCGCAGCCTGCATCGCATTCACTAGCTCAGCGCTCCATGCGAAAACCGATGCGCTTGCCACCTTATTTGACTACCAAGTCACCCACGCAGACGGCGAGCCATTGCGCCTGACCCAAGTGACCGCTCAAGTCGCGGATGCCGATGTGGTGCTTATTGGCGAGTGGCACGGCCATCCTGGTGTACACCGCTTTCAAACTGAACTACTCAGTCAGCTCGCCTCAGAGCATTCGGTGGCCCTGTCGATGGAGCAGTTCAGTCGCGATGCACAGCCAGTCCTTGACCAATATCTTGCTGGCGAGATAGGCGAAGACACGTTAAAACGACAGGCCAATGCCTGGGATAACTATGACGGCAGCTACCGCCCCTTGATTGAGCTGGCCAAGCAACGTCAAATCGAGGTAATTGCTGCCAACGCACCCAAGCGACTGGTGCGCTGTATTGGTCAACAAGGTTTGTCCTACCTGGATAGTCTGTCCGAGCAACAGCGTAGCTGGTTTGCTGACACCATAGATACCCAAGATTCAGCCTATAAGCGCAAGTTTAAGGCCAATATGCACCATGGCAGCGCCAGCCAAACAGACGCGCAATATGCCGCCCAGCTTGCGTGGGATGCCACCATGGCCGAAAGCATCGTCGCGTATCATGCCGCTCACCCCAACAGCCAAATTGTGCATGTCGCCGGGCGTTTTCACGTGGCTGAGGGGTTGGGAACCGCCGCACAAATTCACGCCCGCAACCCTGAACTGCGCATTGCACTGATCACCGCGGTAAGCGACCAAGCCATGCTGAGCGACGACGCGCCAGACTTGCGCTTGCACGTACTGCCCATGCCACAGCGTTGGCTGTCGATGGATGAAATGCGTCAAGCGGTGAGCCAAATGCAGGGGCAAGGTGACGCCCAGTGCAAGCGCGCAAACAAATAGCTCAGTGCTCACGCTTTCCCACAGATAAAAAACGCCGACCAACTGGTCGGCGTTTTTGTCATTTCTTCTCTATACCTAGTCGATAGCTATTCGATCGCGACGACGCCGCGTGTCTGTTAGAACCAGCGCTCCAACGCGGCGCGATCAACTTTAAACGCGCGGCTTAACGCATGTGCAAGCTCTTTATACTTAGGTTGGCTTTTAATCGGCTGCATCGCATGGCCTTCGCTGGTGATCTTTTGATGCAGTTCGCGATACCAACCCGCAAGCGCCGGCGGCAGAGGCGTATCACGACGCTTACCCAACCACCACAAACCTTGCACCGGCAGGCTTAACGCGAATAAGGCTACAATCACCGCTTGCGGTAGCCCTTGCACATTATTGGCCGACATCTGCAGCAATACACTGATTGCCGCCACGGCAGGCATGACTTTAATCGCGAAACGAGTCATGGTGATCACTCGATTTTCGGGAAAAACCGGTGCCAACTCCTTTCTCATTGGCCATTCCTGCATGTACTTCTGACCGTCTTGCAGGCAGCGCCAGATTGACTTATTCGTTGTCATACCTACCTCACTTACTCAGTGTGACTCGACTCGCTGTCACTCAACTTTTACAATAAAAATTAAACAAACTGTTTAAAAACTTTCAAAATTAACCAGTATTGCTCAAAAAATTTTTGTTATCTGTATCAAGTCCCGCTATCCTTAGCGCACTTTATCATTGTTGCTCGGATTCGATTGTCTCGCAACCTAATCTGGTTGTATTCGACGGAGCGTTCATTTATCCAGGACGGATAAAGATGGTTCTTCCCCGCGACAACGCATGAGATAATTCTTTTTTTAAAAAGGTAGTGTCTCTGTTTGTCCACTATCCTTTTTGTTCAATACACTCTGTCTTACGAAACATAGGTAGTCATACATGTCCAAGCTGGTTCTCGTACTCAATTGCGGAAGCTCCTCTTTGAAGTTCGCCATTGTCGACGCTCAATCAGGCGATGAGCATCTTACCGGTCTAGCCGAATGCCTTCACCTCCCAGAAGCCCGCATTAAGTGGAAAATGGACGGTAAGCATGAAGCCCAACTCGGCGAAGGTGCCGCACACAATGAAGCACTGAACTTCATTGTTGATACCATTCTTGCCTCTAAGCCTGAGCTTGCCGAGAACCTAGGTGCCATCGGCCACCGCGTTGTTCACGGTGGAGAGCACTTTACTCAGTCAGCATTAATTACGGACGATGTACTGAAAGGGATCCACGATGCAGCCAGCTTTGCACCGCTGCACAACCCAGCCCATATCGTAGGTATCGAAGCGGCGAAAAAAGCCTTCCCAGCGCTGAAAAACGTGGCGGTATTCGATACGGCATACCATCAAACCATGCCAGAAGAAGCCTACTTGTATGCGCTGCCTTATAACCTTTATAAAGAGCACGGCATCCGTCGCTATGGCATGCATGGTACCTCGCACTACTTTATCGCTAACGCCGCCGCTGAGCAGCTTGGCAAGCCTGTTGATGAAGTGAACATCATTAACTGCCACCTCGGTAACGGCGCGTCAGTATGTGCGATTAAAAACGGCAAATCCGTCGACACCTCAATGGGCATGACTCCATTGGAAGGTCTGGTCATGGGCACCCGCTCTGGTGACCTAGATCCTGCGATTATCTTCCATCTGCACGATGCACTGGGTTACAGCGTTGAGCAAATCAACACCATGCTGACCAAAGAGTCTGGCCTGCAAGGCTTGACCGAAGTGACCTCTGACTGCCGCTTTGTCGAAGACAACTACGGCGAGAAAGAAGAAGCCACTCGCGCAATGAATGTATTCTGTCACCGTCTTGCCAAATACGTAGCCAGCTACACCGCGACCCTAGACGGCCGTCTTGATGCGATTGTCTTCACTGGCGGTATCGGTGAGAACTCAGGTCCAATCCGTGAACTGGTACTTGAGCGCTTGTCGCTACTGGGTGTTGATGTCGACAAAGCGCGCAACCTGAAAGCCCGCTTTGGTGGCGAAGGCGTGATCACCACAGACGAAAGCCGTGTACCTGCGATGGTGATTTCAACCAACGAAGAGTTGGTCATTGCGCAAGACACTGCGCGCCTAACTGGCCTGTAAGACCATTCCCAACGGCTGATTCCACTCAGCCGTTTTTATATTTGTGCCGGCCTGTCCGGCACGCCAATCAGATAGTAAGAGGAAGTCAACGTGTCCCGTACTATTATGCTAATCCCAATCGGCTCCGGCGTCGGCCTGACCAGTGTCAGCCTCGGCGTCATGCGAGCGATGGAGCGTAAAGGCGTTCGCGTCTCATTTTTTAAACCCATTGCCCAGCCACATCACGGTAGCGACACCGATGTAACAGACCTGACGACGGAAATCATTCACGCCAACAGTGATATGAAAGTCGCCGAGTCAATGTCGATGAACCAGGCCGAAAATCTGCTGCGCTCTGATCAAGAAGACGTGTTGCTTGAAGAAGTACTTGCACGCTTCACACACGCCACCCAAAACACCGAAGTGGCATTGGTTGAAGGCTTAGTTACCACGCGTAACCATCCGTTTGCCAACCAAATCAATTACGAGATTGCCAAGACGCTGGATGCAGAAATTGTCTTTGTGACCACACCAGGTACCGACAACCCAGCCCAGCTAAAAGAGCGTATCGAGTTTGCTTGCACCAACTTTGGCGGCAGCAAAAACGGCAATATCTCTGGCGTGATCATCAACAAGCTCAATGCGCCTGTGGATGATGCTGGTCGCACGCGCCCTGACCTGTCAGAAATCTTTGACGAAGCGGACGGCGCACGTCCAACCAACGTTGAAGTGATGCAGATTTTCAACTCCAGCCCAATCCGTGTACTGGGTTGTGTGCCATGGAAAATCGACCTGATCGCCACTCGTGCTAGCGATATGGCCAAGCACTTGAACGCCACCATTATCAACGAAGGCGAAATTCACTCACGTCGCATCAAGAGCATTACCTTCTGTGCGCGTTCAATCCCTAATATGGTTGAACACTTCCGCCCAGGCTCCTTGCTCGTGACTTCGGCTGACCGCCCTGACGTGATCGTCGCCGCGTGTCTAGCTGCGATGAACGGCGTAGAAATCGGTGCCTTGTTGCTGACAGGTGGTTATGCCATCCCTGACCAGCTCAAAGCACTGTGTGATCGTGCCTTTGAAACGGGCCTACCGGTGTTCACCACCGCAGGGAACACCTGGCAAACCTCGCTCAACCTGCAAAGCTTCAGCCTCGAAGTCCCGGCTGACGACAAAGAGCGTGTTGAGTTTGTGAACGACCATGTAGCCAGCCACATTGATGGTAACTGGATTGAGTCACTAAGCTCTGGCTCTAACCGCGAGCGTCGCCTTAGCCCACCGGCCTTCCGTTATCAGCTCACCGAGTTTGCGCGTAAAGCCGCCAAGCGCATTGTGCTGCCGGAAGGTGACGAGCCACGCACCATCAAGGCCGCCGCTATCTGTGCCGAGCGTAAAATTGCTGAGTGTGTGCTTTTAGGTAACCCAGAAGAAATTAAACGTGTTGCCGATCAGCAAGGCGTCACCCTGGGCGCAGGCGTTGAAATCATTGACCCAGTAAAAGCGCGTGACAAATATGTGGCCCGCTTGGTTGAGCTGCGTAAGAGCAAAGGCATCACCGAAGTGATTGCGCAAGAGCATCTGGAAGACACAGTCGTACTGGGTACCATGATGCTAGAAGCCAACGAAGTCGACGGTCTGGTTTCCGGTGCCGTGCACACGACGGCTAACACCATTCGCCCACCGCTGCAGATCATCAAGACAGCGCCGAACGCCTCTTTGGTGTCGTCGGTCTTCTTCATGCTGCTGCCTGAGCAAGTGCTGGTTTACGGTGACTGTGCGATTAACCCGGATCCAAACGCAGAACAACTGGCTG
Source organism: Salinivibrio sp. HTSP (assembly GCF_003390965.1). Taxonomy (NCBI): domain Bacteria; kingdom Pseudomonadati; phylum Pseudomonadota; class Gammaproteobacteria; order Vibrionales; family Vibrionaceae; genus Salinivibrio; species Salinivibrio sp. HTSP. The sequence goes on along the minus strand of NZ_PXUD01000060.1, from coordinate 16,687 downwards.
AAATCGCAATTCAATCAGCCGATTCTGCCGCCGCATTCGGTATTGAGCCGCGCGTGGCAATGATCTCTTACTCGACCGGTAGCTCAGGCAAAGGGGCTGACGTGGATAAAGTTCGCGAAGCCACCCGTCTTGCCAAAGAGAAGCGCCCTGATCTAGTGATTGACGGCCCACTGCAGTACGACGCGGCCATCATGGAAAATGTGGCTAAGTCGAAAGCACCGGATTCACCGGTTGCCGGTAAAGCGACCGTGTTCGTCTTCCCAGACTTGAACACAGGTAACACCACCTACAAAGCAGTACAACGTTCTGCTGAGCTGGTGTCTATCGGTCCAATGCTGCAAGGCATGCGCAAGCCGGTGAACGACCTGTCTCGTGGCGCACTGGTAGACGACATTGTATACACAGTGGCACTGACCGCTATCCAAGCGAAACAAGCGGAAGACAACGGCCAAGTGTAATTTGCACCACGCCCTGTCGAGATAAAACAAAAGCCAGCACCCGTTGCTGGCTTTTTTGCGTTTGCGTTCACAACGTGACATGCAAACGCGATCTAGCATGGCGTATCCATTCTGGTTTTGGAGTCGAAGATGGCTAACGAATTCGATCCCGTCACACTACGGCATACCCTGCACCAAACCCCTGAGCTGTCTAACTACGAAGCCCTCACCGCCCGCACTATCGCTGCCCAGTTGCGGCAATTTGGCTTTCACCCTGCCACTGATGTCGGCGGTCACGGGATCCTGGTCACCATTCAAGGCGCGGCACCAGGGCCCACCACCTTACTACGTGCCGATTTCGATGCGCTGCCGATTGAAGAGCGTGGATCACTGGCTTATTGCTCCCAGCACTCAGGCGTGATGCATGCCTGTGGCCACGATGGTCATACCGCGGCGTTGCTGGCCGTCGCCGCCGAGCTTCGCCACACGCCACCCGCTCGTGGCACTGTACTGCTCGCCTTTCAGCCTGCCGAAGAAACCGGCGAAGGCGCAGCGCGTATGTGCGAGTCCCCCGCACTTACCAACGCGCAGATTGATAACGTCTACGCCTTTCACAATCTCCCCGGCTTTAGTCAGCATCAAATCGTGGTACGCCCCGGTACCTTTGCCTGTGCCTCGACCGGAGTCGCTATTGAGCTGTACGGAAAAACTTCTCATGCCGCCTACCCAGAGCGTGGGATCAGCCCTGCCAGTGCGATGACAGGCGTGATGCATACCCTGACACAACTGCCCGACGCCTACCCTGACGCCAACAGCCTCGTCACCTTGACTCACGCCCAGTTAGGAGAGCCTGCCTACGGCGTCGCCCCCGGCCAGGCGACCGTGATGGCCACGTTGCGCAGTGATGACAACGCCTGCTTTCACGCCATGAAGGCCGACTTAATCGACAAAGTGAACACGCTGGCGGCTCGGGCAGGATTAACGGTCAGTGTTAGCTGGCATGAGCCCTTTATCGCGGCCGAGAACAGCACGCACCATACGCAGCATGTGGTCAATGCCGCGCAGTCGTTAGGGTTAGCCGTTCACAGGCTCACCGAGCCCATGCGTTGGTCGGAGGATGTGGCCGAATTTCTTGCTCGCTGGCCAGGGGCGTTGTTTGGCATTGGCAGTGGTGAGCATCATCCACAGCTGCACAACCCTGATTATGATTTTCCAGATGCGATTCTCCCCACCGCCAAAGCGCTCTTTACCGCGTTGGTCGCTGAGCATCACGGCTGCATCACAGGCTAATCACGCCCTACCCCAGCGCCAGCCAAACGCCAACACCCACCATCAAGGTGCCGGCGACACGGTTGAGTAATTGCACGTTGCCTCTTTGCTGCAGAAATTGGCGCAACGTGCGACCGCCACTGGCATACAGCATCAAACAGCTAAACTCGGTCAGCAGAATAATCAACACCAGCACACTTAACTGGCTAGGCAGCGCTAATTTAGGATTAATAAACGGGGGCAACAGTGAGATCATAAACGCCCAGCCTTTCGGGTTAGCAATCGCGGTGACAAACCCTTGGGCCGCCAAGGACCACGCAGACGCTTCACTGGGGCTAGCGTCATCCTCCTCAGGAATGGCCATTTTCCCGCGAGATCGCCACATTTGCACCCCGATAAACGCCAGATAGGCACCACCGACGTATTTGAAAACCTGAAAGATAGACGGATAATTAAGCATCATCGCCGCCACTCCAATCACCGAGGCAATCGCCACCAGCCCCACGCCAATTAACTCGCCCCACATCATATGCAGGCTACGCTTAACCCCGATGGTCATTCCCAGCGTCATCGAGAGGGTCATACACATCCCAGGCGTCACCGAGACGAGGAAAAAGGTCGGGATAAACAAGGAAAGCATGGTGGTATCAATCAAAGCAGTTGGCATAAAGCGTAATCAGAACAAAGCACTACAGGGGCCTCTAGTAAACGCCCTTTATCGTTTGAGATCAAGCTGACTGTTGAGTTTATAACCAAGCGATTGGACTTATTGCCATTTAGACGTCCAGAAGTAAAAATATCCATTGACTTAATTTTGACTAACTCATAGCATCAATAACCAGAGCGACAGCAAGAATGTGGCACAAGCCGCTGAGTGAGTCTGCTGTGATCAAATTATTCGCCAAGGACATGTGATGATTGAGATAACCAACCTCAACAAGGTATTCGAACTCGGGGAGCGCCGAATTCATGCCCTTAATGACATCAACTTATTTATTCCCAAGGGGAAAGTATTTGGTGTGATCGGTGCCTCCGGTGCTGGGAAAAGTACCCTGATCCGGATGGTTAACCTGCTCGAGCGCCCAACCAGCGGCTCAGTCAAAGTGGGGGGGACGAACCTCACCGCGCTACCCAACCGCCAGTTGACCCAAGCGCGCCGTAAAATCGGGATGATTTTCCAACACTTTAATCTGCTTTCGTCACGCACCGTTTTCGACAATATCGCCCTACCGCTTGAGCTAAGTGGCTCGAGCCGCGATGAGATAGAAACCCGCGTAAGCGAACTGCTCGATCTGGTCGGCTTGGCCGATAAGCGTGATGTGTATCCTGCCAGCCTCAGTGGCGGACAAAAACAGCGTGTCGCCATTGCCCGCGCACTGGCGCCAAGCCCCAACGTTCTGCTTTGTGATGAAGCCACCAGCGCACTGGATCCGGCCACCACCCAATCGATTTTGTCGTTGCTGCAAACCATCAACCAAAAGCTCAACCTCACCATTTTGCTGATCACCCACGAAATGGACGTGGTCAAGCGTATCTGTGACGACGTCGCCATCATTGGCGATGGGGAGCTGGTTGAATCCGGCCCGGTGGGCGAGATTTTTGCGCACCCCAAATCCGACTTGGCCAAACAATTTATTCGCTCAACCCTCGACTTGTCAGTGCCGCATGATTTTGCCCAGCGCTTACAACAAGAATACTTCGAAGGCAGCTACCCGTTAGTGCGCCTTGAGTTTACCGGTGCGACGGTCGATGACCCATTAATCAGCCAGATCTCGCGCCTATTTGATATCGACATCAGCATTTTAAGCTCAGATATCGACTATGCCGGTGGCGTGAAATTCGGCCTACTCCTCGCGGAGATCATGGGCCCCAAAGAGGCGGTTGAAAACGCCATTACTTACCTCAACAAGCACCATGTCAACACGGAGGTACTTGGCTATGTTGATTGATCAACTCACCCAATGGGTTAATGAAAACAGCGCCCTTATCAACTTGCTCCTCGAGGCTACCGGCCAAACCCTGTATATGGTGTTTGCCTCCGGCATCATGGGGTTTGTGATTGGCATCCCACTAGGCGTGTTACTGCATGTGACCAAACCCGGTGGTTTGCTGGGTCAACCACAAGTTAACCAGGTGCTTGGCGCAGTCGTGAACATTGGCCGCTCCATCCCCTTTATTATCTTGCTGGTGGCGATTATTCCCTTTACCCGCATGGTGGTTGGCACCTCGATCGGTACCGCGGCGGCGATTGTGCCACTGACCGTCGGCGCGATTCCATTTATTGCCCGCTTGGTTGAGGGGGCGTTACTGGAACTACCAGCAGGGCTAGAAGAAGCGGCCAAAGCGATGGGCGCGAACCCGTTCCAGATTATTTATAAAGTGCTGATACCAGAGGCACTGCCAGGCATCATCAATGGCGCCACCATTACCTTGGTCACCTTGGTGAGCTACTCGGCCATGGCCGGTGCCGTCGGTGGCGGCGGCCTTGGGGATGTGGGCATCCGCTATGGCTATCAGCGCTTTGACACCACCGTCATGCTGATCACCGTTGTAATGCTGGTAGTCTTAGTGCAAGCGATTCAATCTTTTGGTGATTACTTGGTGCGACGCGCCGATCACCGCTAAATCAAACACAATAATGACGAATATGTTGCAAACAGGGAGACAGACAATGAAAACCACGATCAAAACACTACTTGCCACCCTTGGCCTTGCCTCTACCTTGGTGCTGACTGGCTGCGGCGAGAAAGAACAAGCCGCGACCGATACCAACAGCATCACCGTGGGCGTGATGGCCGGTGAAGAAGCACAAGTGGCTGAACACGCGGTGAAAGAAGCGAAAAAGCTCGGCCTTGATGTAGAGCTAATCACCTTTACCGATTACGTCTCGCCAAACGCGGCACTGGACGATGGTTCAGTCGACGTGAATGCTTTCCAACACAAACCTTACTTGGATGCACAAATCAAAGACCGTGGCTATGAGTTCGCGATTGCTGGCAACACCTTTGTGTATCCGATTGCGGCCTACTCTTACAAGCTAGATAGCGTCGAGGATCTACCAGAAGGCGGTAAAATTGCCGTGCCAAACAACCCATCGAACCTAGGCCGTTCACTGGTATTGCTTGAGCAACAAGGCATCATCAAGCTTAAAGAAGGCGCAGGCATCAACGCCACTAAGCTGGATATCGTTGAGAACCCGAAAAACGTAGAAATTATCGAGCTAGAAACCCCACAACTGCCTCGCTCATTGGAAGACGTAGACTTGGCTATCATCAACAACACCTTTGCCGCCGGCGTGGGCCTAACGCCAAGCAAAGACGGTATCTTTGTTGAAGACAAAGAATCACCCTACGTGAACCTGATTGTGGCGCGCAAAGACAACGTAGACGCTGAAAACGTGAAAACCTTTGTTAAAGCCTACCAAACTGACGCGGTTTATAACGCCGCAATGGAAGTCTTTGACGGCGCGGTGGTAAAAGGCTGGTAAGCTAGCGTCACAATATGTTCGCTCAGACGAACGCAGCGACGCTAACGAGTATCGATAGCTAAACAAAATGCCACAGTGACTGGTGAAGTGACTGTGGCGTTTTTTAACCTTGGCAAATAGCGGGTTAACTTGCTGCCGTGACCGGAAGCACGCGTTTTAAAATATCCGCCAGCGTCACCACGCCAATCATTTCCCCCTCTTTACTGACCACCGCAAGCTGAACGCTGGCTTCACGCATGCGCGCTAGCGCTTCGTAGATGGGGGTGTTGGCATCTAACACATACGCATTGCGAGCGACATCGCGTGCGAGTCGGTCTGCCGGTTCGAGTAGCGTATCCCGCACGTGCACCACCAACGGCTTAAGTCCCTCGTTGCCAGTCATTAAAATACGCAGATGCCCTGACGCCACGGCGACAGCACGCACCTCTGCCACCGTTGCATGTTTATCAACATGTGCCATCACCTGCCCCTGGGTGACCAAGGTTTCGATTGCAATCGAACTCAGATCGATCAACCCCGACAATTGCCGTTGAATCGCTGGTTGCAAGGTTCCCACTTGCCCAGAATGCTCAACCAATTGACGAATAGTCTGAATATCTTGTCCCCCGACCGCGGCGCTTTCTACAGGCTCAACCCCTGAGGCTTTCACCAAGCGATTGGCAATACGATTGATCCAGCGAAGTAACGGACGTAACGGCCACACATAAGCGCGCGAGACAACACCGATTGCCAAGGCTGACTTTTCTGGATGAGCAATCGACCAAGACTTCGGTGCCATCTCACCCACGACGAGGTGCAAAAATGTCACCACAAACAGCGCAAACCCGAAGGCCGCCGCATCAGCCGCCCAAGCGGGTAAGCCAACCGCGAGAAAGACAGGCCCTACCCAGACATCCACCGCTGGTTTGGTGACCGCCCCGAGAGCAAAGGTACAAAAAGTGATCCCTAATTGCGCCCCTGCCAGCATCAAGGTCAAATCATTCATGCCACGCAGCGCTGCCCGCGCCGACCCACTCTCTACCGCCATTTCTTCCAAACGATGTCGGCGCGCGCCCATCAAGGCAAACTCGATAATGACAAAAAAGCCACTTAACACAATCAAAGCCAGCGTGATCACACTGACCACTAACGGATCGGTCATTGATTATCCTCCACAATGGGCTGCTCAATAAGCGTGACCCGCACCGACGTGGGAATGTGCCGTTCAATGCTTAATACATCCACTTCAAGATGGCGCATAATTGGTTGACTCTCCGCCAGTTCGGATGGGTCAATCGGCAGCGCAATGGTCACCGTATCCCCTACGGCTGGCAATGCACCACACGCCGCAATCAACACGCCAGCAATGGTTTCGACATCACCCCGCGGCAGATCATAGCCAATCGCACGCTCCACCTCGTCGATGTGCACATCACCGTCCATCAACCAGACATTGTCGCTTTCAGGGACAACCGCCTCGGCATGATCACTATCATGCTCGTCGGTAATTTCCCCTACGATCTCCATGGCCAAGTCTTCAATAGTTAATACGCCAGCAAAGCCGCCATATTCATCAATCACACACGCCAGTTGATTGGTCGTGCGCACCAACTGATCTAGCGCATTTGGCAACGGCATTAATGTGGGGAGAACACTGGCAGGACGCATCACTGACGCCACGGTATCATTTGAATCCGCCTCTGTTTTCGCGAGGACATCTGACAGGTGAACTACGCCCACAGGCGCATCATTATCATCAAGCACAGGATAACGAGTATGGGCTTGCGCCATCAGCGACAACAATTCGGACAGCTTGGTTTCTGGCGACACCCAATCAACTTGCGAACGCGGCACCATCGCATGCTCAACATCGCGCGCAGGAAAATCCAGGATCCGATCCATCATCAGTGACAACTCCACCGGCAAATCCCCGCTCTCTCGCGAGTCGGCGATAATATGGTGTAAGTCGTCTTCTGAGGCACTCATATCAAGATCATGTACCGGTTGAATCCCCACCATCCGCAGCACCAGGTTGGCGGATTTATCAAAGAAACTGATGATCCAGCCAAACACCGACATATAAATCAGTGTCGAACGCGACATCATACGCGCCATGGGTTCAGCATTGGCAATGGCTAAGTTTTTCGGGTAAAGCTCACCCAAAATCATTTGCACAATCATCGCCACCGCAAGCGTCGCCATGGTACCAATCGCGATCCCCGCTTCCAGCGACAAGCCTAATTGTTGCAATAAAACGCCCATCGACTCGCCGACCAACGGCTCGGCAACAAAGCCCAACACCAAGCCGGTGACCGTGATACCAAGCTGCGCGCCAGACAGCATAAAGCTCGTCCGTTTTGTCACCGCCAGCGCCCGTTTTGCCGATGCATCGCCCGTCGCGGCCAAGGTCGCAAGCTTTGCGCGATCGACCGCCATATAGGCAAACTCTTGCGCCACAAAGTAGCCATTGGCGGCAATAATTAACAAGATAAAGAAAAGACCGAGCAGGAGGGTAATCATAGGTTCAATCATGACTGCATCCTTTGTTGGTGACAACGTACCAGTGAAGGGGAGTGACAATCGACGCGTGTTGGATCCACAAAATATGCCTTATGTAGAAAGAGGAATCGGAGTATATTCTGGTGATATCGATACAGTCTAGTTAATTTTTGTACACCTCACCGTCACGCGTTTGGCAGCCAAACGATTTAATACTTTTATCAATCAAATGCTCACCTTATCTTGACCCGGCTAGTGGCTGCCCCTCATCATTATTTCTACCATTCTTTGTTCGTTTGCGGTCATGCGTCTTGAATACACAGGCCCGATGCCAGAATGCATCGGCTTTCTTTTACTGCCCCGCTTCTCGATGATGGCCTTTTTCTCTGCCGTCGAGCCACTGCGTATTGCCAACCAGATCAGTGGCAAGCAGCTATTTGATTGGCAAATGATCAGTGAAGATGGCAAACCAGTGAAGGCGTCTAACGGTATGTCACTGCTGGCGGATAAAGCGATTGATGCCGTGCATGACCTGCCCTCGCTGGCCGTGTGTAGCGGCTTTGATCCTGAAGCCTATTTAAGTCGCCCCTTAATGCGCTGGCTGCACCGCCTTGATGCGGCGGGGTGCGCGCTGGGCGGGCTCGACACCGGCTGCTTTTTGCTGGCCGCTGCCGACTTGCTCAAGGGAGAGCGGGTCACCTTACATTGGGAAAGCCTGCCCTCGTTTCAAGAACGCTTTCCGGAGGTAAGCACCTCAGATGAGCTGTTTGAACTGGGACGGCGGCGTTTTTCATGCGCAGGGGGCGCAGCGGCGATGGACATGGCGCTGGATGTGATTGCGCGTCGCCACGGCACCCAGTTAGCGATCGACGTCTCTGAACAGCTAGTGCACGAGCGCATTCGTACCCGACGCGATCAACAGCGAATGACACTCGCCCGCCGTTTAGGCACCCATCGACGCCGCCTGGTCGACGCGGTGGATGTGATGGAACGCCATATAGAATCCCCCCTGTCTTTGGCCGAGGTGGCTCAGCGCAGTGGTATCTCGCTTCGCCATCTGCAACGGCTTTTTGATAGCGAGCTGAACCAGTCACCACGAAGCTGGTATTTGGGATTGCGGCTAGAGCGTGCCCATTACTTGCTAAAAGAAACCGATCTCGATGTGTTGTCCGTGGGGTTGGCGTGTGGCTTTAGCTCAAGCTCGAGTTTTTCCCGCGCGTTTCGCAGCCATTACGGCGTGTCACCGCGCCAGATGCGCAAAGCCCAAAGCCAGTAAAAGAAGAAAGGCAAGATAGATAAAAAAGCCGCTCACCCCGCCACCTTAATCGGCAACGGAATGAGCAGCTTGTCTCGCGTTTAGCGCGTCTTGGTGCGACGCCTTAAACCGCTATTTTTGGCGGCTAGCTTTTTTTAGCCGCCACTAACGAGCGGCGGGATTCACCAAATAGTGAGATTAACACCCCGGCGGTCATTACCAGGATCACCACGCTCAATGGCAAGGCGGCGGCGATCAATGCCGTCTGTAGCGCTTTAAGGCCTCCGGCCATCAGCAGCGTTGCCGCCACCAAGCCAATCACCACGCCCCAAATAACACGGAAACGTCGCGGTGGCTCTTCGTCACCCAGAGATAAGATGGTTGTCAGCACCAAGGTGCCCGAGTCCGACGAGGTCACAAACCAGCTCATCAGCAAGAACACCATCAGAGCCGAGAGTATCCAGCCGAACGTGCCGGTGCCAACAATGCCATCGGCCGCCGCAAATAAGGCCGCTGGCAGCTCCCAGGCATTAACCAAGTCGATAATGCCGGCACTGCCCACACCACCACTGGCATACAGCTCTTGATAGATAGCATTGCCGCCAAAAATCACCAACCAGACAAAGATCAACAAGGTGGGCACAAATAACACGCCCAACACGAACTCACGCAAGGTGCGCCCTTTGGAAATACGCGCAATAAACAACCCAACAAAGGGTGCCCAGGCAAGCCACCAGCCCCAATAGAAAATAGTCCAAGCCTGCTGCCAATCTACCGTACCCGGCTCATCAGCAAACCACAGCCCCATCGGGATAAAGTTAATCGCATAGTCGAGTAAGGTTTCACCAAACGCGCCGAACAGCCACAGTGTGGGGCCGCCAATTAAAAAGACGCCAACCACAAACACCGACACCCAAATATTCATCTGCGAGATAATACGGATCCCGCGGCGCACACCAGAGACCGCCGAGACAATCGAGATAAACGAAATCACCGCAATCAACACCAGTTGGGTCGATAAGCCAGAGGCGATACCCATCAAGCGCTCCAGCCCCACGGCCATTTGACTCACGCCAAGCCCGAGCGACGTCGCCACACCAAACACGCAACCTAGCACCCCAAGGATGTCAAACAGATGGCCCCAGGCGCCGAAAATACGATCGCCGATAAAAGGGTAAAGCGCCGAGCGCAGGGCCAAAGGGAGTTGCTTACGGTAGGCAAAATACGCCAGCGACATACCGACAATCACATAGATGGCCCAGCCATGCAGCCCCCAGTGGAACACGGTGACCCGCAGCGCATCGATCGCGCGCTCATAGCCAATGGCCGCCGCGCCCGCCATGTCGGCGTGGGGATTGTTGGGATAACCAAATCCACCGGTGTTATCGAGATAAAAGATGGGTTCGGCCACCCCAAAAAACAGGATGCCGATACCAATGCCGGCAGAAAACAACATCGAGAACCAAGAGAAGTTACTAAACTCTGGACGACTGTCGTCAGGGCCGAGCCGCACGTTGCCGTACTTGCTGAAAACGATAAAACCGCACACGGTCAATAACAGCATCACGGTGACCAGGTAGTAGCCACTAAAGGTACTTTCAATCCAGGTGCGCGTAGTGCCAAACAAGACACTGGCCGTCTCGGATTGAAAGCCGGTGAACAGCACAAACGCCAGTACCAATACGGCTGAACAAATGGTCATGCCGCGGTGCATGCCTTGGAAGAAGCCACCTTGCGCAAGCTCGGTGACCATATAATCGGTCGAGGTAGCAGCCTGCTGGCTGTCACCACGTTGGGGTGAGTTTGGGGGTGTTGAAGTAGCGATAATGATTCCTCCTTGAGCCGGAAGTCGGGCCGGCGATCCCGTAATCCGCCCAGGCTCTGCTGGGCGGGACCTCATGATGGCTCACCATCTTGGTGACGACGCGCTCACTGCCTACTGGGTAGGCCGATGCGACGCCCAGCAAGCTGGGGCCACTCATTGTCGGATGCGGTAGGCAGCCGCTCAATCAGGCTGGAGACAGCATCCGGAAACGGTGCGGGGCGACCGGTTTGCGTATCGATGCCCATCAGCATCTGCTCGCTGGTGGCCAGCACCTCACCTTGGCTATCACGCATTTGCATAAACACATGCAGACGCTTTTGATCACGCGCTAACACGGTCACGTCGACCACCAAGGTCTGGCCTTGATGCGCCTCACGTCGGTAACACAAATGGGTTTCTAGGGTATAAATGGTATAGCCATGCTGGGTGCGGCCTGCGTCATCCAAGCCAATGGTAGCCATTAGTGCATCGACACCCAGCGAGAACACGCGCGCATACTCGGCATCGTTCATGTGTCCGTTATAATCGACCCAGTCGGGGGCGACGTCTATCGTTAACAGTGCCATTAGATGCGCCCTTCCAAACCTTCAGCCTCGGGCCAATACTTCTGCGCCAAGTCTAAAAGCTCGACCAAAAACGCATCACGGCGACGGTCTAGCTCAGAAACAGGACGACCCGCGGCTTGGTGTTCACAGCCTTCGACCACTTTATCAATCAGATCATCGGTCAGCTCAGGCGCTTCCAGCTTGGTCCACGGCAGTTTTAGCGCCGGACCGAACTGCTCTAGCATATGGCGCATGCCCTGCTCACCACCGGCCAGATGGAAAGTTAAGAAGGTGCCCATCAGTGACCAGCGCAGGCCACAGCCATAAACCACTGCCGCATCAATCTCTTCAGTAGTGGCCACCCCGTCGTTAACCAGGTGCAAGGCTTCACGCCATAGCGCTTCCATCAAGCGGTCTGCAATATGCCCCTCGATTTCGCGCTTAACCACCAAGGGACGCATTGCCAGCGCTTGGTAAAGTGCATGGGCGCAGTCAATATGATCCGATTGAGTAGCCTCGCCGCCCACTAATTCAACCAGCGGCAACAAATACACCGGATTAAAAGGATGCGCTACCATCACCCGCCCTGGGTGGTTATGGCAATCCGTCTGCAGCTCGGTGGGTTTAAAGCCAGAGGTCGATGAGCCAATAATCGCGCTTGGCGCCGCAGCAGCATCAATTGCCGCCAAGGTCTCGCGCTTAATATCAATGCGCTCCGGCACGTTCTCTTGGATCAGGTCGGCCTCTTTCACCGCCTGCTCAAGGCTATCAACAAAGGTTAACCGAGCAGGATCCGCGCCTTCGGCAAGGCCCAGTTTTTCTAACGATGGCCAGGCATTGGTCACAAAGGCACGGGTGCGAGTGGGCGCTTGTGGGTCAGGGTCATAGGCAATCACGTCCCAGCCCTGCGCCAAGGCACGCGCAATCCAACCATTACCAATCACACCAGTGCCGATGACCGCTAACTGCTTGCTCATTGGTCACCTCCTTCAACCGGCTTACCCGTCTTAGGATCAACCAGTTTCAGCGCAGCGCGCGTTTGTGCGGGCGTCATAATACGACCGCCAAGGTTTTCAATGATGGTGCTCGCCTTTTCTACCAAGCCGCCGTTGGTCGCCATTACCCCTTTTTCTAAGTAGAGGTTATCTTCCAAGCCCACGCGGGCATGGCCACCCAGCAACATGGCTTGCGCCACCATCGGCATCTGATGGCGACCAATTCCAAACGCCGCCCAGTTGGCGTTTTCAGGCAGCTTATTGCGCATGGCCAACATGGTTTCGGTATCCGCTTCCGCGCCCCATGGAATCCCTAAGCAAAGCTGAAACAGCGGATCGCCCTCGAGCAAACCTTCTTTTTGTAGCTGGCGGGCAAACCAAACATGGCCTAAGTCAAAGCACTCCAGCTCGGCTTTCACGCCCGCGGCCTGCACCATTCGGGCTTGCTCACGTAGCCAGTCGGCGGTGTTAATGTACACCATGTCGCCAAAATTCAGGCTGCCGCAATCTAAGGTGCACAGCTCAGGCAATAGCTCGCCCACTGGCGCATGACGCTCGGCTGGGGTTTGCATATCGGTGCCCGGGCCACCACGGCTTGGATCTTGAGCGTCCGGCATCCAATCACCGCCGCCACCGCCGGTGATGTTCATAACAATATCGACGTCTGATTCGCGAACGCGCTCCATCACCTCACGGAAGTGATCAATATTGTGGCTAATGCCGCCCGTTTCAGGATCACGCACGTGAATATGAGCGACACTGGCACCAGCACGCGCCGCCTCAATACAGTTGTCAGCAATCTGTTTTGGCGTGACTGGCACATTGGGGTTTTTACCCGTTGTATCGCCCGCACCGGTAACGGCGCAGGTAAGAATGACGCTGCGATTCATGTTCGGCCTCTTGTCGCTTGATTAAACTGGCCACAGTGTGTCGGGAATACAGAGTCATAACTTGACACTAGGCGACATAAAAACAGCAAAAAGAGACATAGTGAGAAGAGGAGTTCGTTCAAGAAAACGACACGGTTTACAACGCAGCGATGAGAATATTTGACGGTGAAGTAGCGGTGGAGTGGTCATCCAGTAGGCTCAACACACTGAAATGACCAGGCCCGCACTGAATAGCGCAGGCTTTCTGGTGGTGTGAATGGTTTAGCTAAAGCTATCTCTGAGGGTACGATGACGTCTTCCTCGTATAGCTCACCAACTGTTATCTGTAGGTGAGTGGCAGTGTCCATATTATTAGCGATTGTTTACTAAAACATGCATGCACAGTCAGTAGCTGCTTTTTAGCATATTTAACAACCCCGGATAAGCCGCTTCTAACTCCTCCCTGCGAAGTTTAGCGAACGACCGGTTGCCACGATCAACATGAGTAATAAGGCCTGAATCTTTCAGAATTTTAAAATGATGTGACCGCGTTGCTTTCGTAACCGTGAGGCCAAAAGAGGTGCAATGCCTTTCTGCATCAACCTCATCATTGATTAAGTCAACAATGATTTTCAACCTAATGGGGTGTGCAAGCGCCTTCAAGATCTCCAGCAGCTCATCTCCGCTGTTCTGCGTTCCTGTTTCAACTTTTGCCATGACATTCCTACCTGCTCAAAAATACAAACACATTGACATGCTTTTCATACATATGTAAGGTTCGAAAATTATCGAACGTACGATGATACCCGAACAACTGTATGTTCTCATATGAATGCATTTTTTCAAACTTTGAAATGAATACGTAAAAGCGTTACGACATCTTTAGTAACGCACAGAGAGGTAAGAGGTATAGATGGACCTTAAAGGTTCAACAATTTGTTCGAAGTTAAATCAACTGCAGCGCAGCTCAGTGGAAGGCGGCTCTATATCATGGTCGGAGGGTATTATTTTAAGACGCCCAGACAACCTACCAATAATGACAAGTCTATAGGGTTTATAATCTATGACTACACTTAATAAAAATACAAATTTATTTATCTTATTTTCCGTACTATTAGCTGTATTTGTTGTACCAAGCTCTATTTCAGGTACCGCGATTGCACTGCCTTATATTAGTGCAGATATGCAATCTGACCTTGCAAGTCTTCAATGGGTGGTGAATGCTTTCAACCTGACGTTCGCTTGTTTTACACTGATTTGGGGGAAACTCTCTGATATTTTTGGTCGAAAGCGCTCTTTTATTGCTGGTGCATTGATTTATACATTAGCATCAGTTGGTTCTTTTTTGGCCAGCAATGCGCTGTGGCTCGATATCTTCCGAGCTTTAGCCGGTGTAGGAGGAGCCGCTATTTTCTCATGTGGTAGTGCCATTTTTGTACATGTATTCGAAGGAAATCAACGTACCAAAGCATTCGCATTATTTGGGACGACAGCAGGGTTAGGCATCACACTAGGTCCTACTATTTCAGGACTATTGTTAGAAATGTGGAGCTGGCAAGCAATTTTCGCTATGCATGCAGTCGCGCTTTTTTCTGTACTGCTGGTTAGTACTAAAGTACCTTCAGATGAAGCAGAGGATGCACGCCTTTCACAAGTAGATTTCTTGGGTTCACTACTTTTCATTTCAAGTATGTTCTTGCTGATGCTTGCTCTGTCAAAAGGTTATGACTGGGGATGGGAAAGCTCAGAAAGCCTGCTAACATTAGCCAGCGGTACTATCCTGTTCATTCTATTTCTTATCCGCGCTCAATTAGCCAAAAACCCTGTACTTAATTTAATTCTACTTAAAAACCGTAAATTTTTAGGGTTTATTTTAGTTCCGGTCGTCGCGAGTTTCACTTTCGTCACCTTGTTAACCTATTTCCCGACCTATCTGACAGGCCCTATGCAACTACCAGCCTCAAAAGCTGGACTAATGATGCTCTTTCTAACGTCACCGGTTTTAATATTCCCTCTGATTGCCGGGAAATTGGCATCAAGAGGAGTGAATTCTAAGCTTCTAATGTATATAAGTATTTTAAGCATGTTGATAGGAACGTCACTACTGTTATCATCCATTGATATTGCTCTTAACCTCACAGTTTTGTCTATCTCTTTATTATTAATCGGGATGGGGATGGGAATGTCCGCCGGGCTTGTAGATGGAGAAGCGCTAAGTTGTGTTGATTCAAATGAAATAGGTATGGCAGCAGGATTATTGAATACCTTTAGACTAGGAAGTGAAGCCATTGCAGTCGCCTTGTATGGGTCATTACTCAGTTCAACTTTGTCTGAGATTGTTCCAGTTAACTTACGTGCACTTGAATTACCAAACATCGGCGAATGGGTGAATAGCATTACATCCGGGAACTTTGTTTCGATGGTTGAAGCAACCTCTGGAGTCAATCAAGAGTTTCTATTAAAAGAAGTGATTCTCACCTATAACTATGCGTTTACAGCCACAAATGTTGTACTCGGATCAATCGCCTTACTGGTTAGTTTAATGGTATTCGGACTCTTGCGTAAAGAGCCGAAACGATCACCTGCTGAAGCATTAGATATATAGGTTCATCATGGATGAGCTATCGCTAAAACACTGATAAAACTTCGACCTGTAACGCCATTCGGTTAGAATCGAGTGGCGTTCCTATTCTTTCTCTACACTGGCAGTGTATTAATCGTGTATTCTATCGGCAATCAAGTTAATGAGGACGTATTGTGAAATCAGATAAGTACCTTTCAATCATCACTTTTTATGTGCTTATCTTAGCGCTATCAATTTCAAGTGGCTATCAGTATATTGGTGACTTCATTGAAAAGGGGGTAAACTCTGCGGGTACGTTCATTAGCTATTTTGTGTTAATTGCTTTGTTTTCTATTTACAAAGGGGGTTCGTTATTCACTCGAAAGCAATTGCTTTTTCTCGCCGTTTTCTCAGTATTGATCACCCTAGCGTCTTATTTATACCCGTATTTTAAATACTCAGAGCAAAACCCAAGCGACTTAATGTCAACATTTTCTTATGACTTCGTAATAAACGTGATAGTTTTTACTCTGCTTTTTAAAGAATCAAGGCGTGAACGTAGCCAAAGCATTTCCGAGCAGAAGATTATCTAGGCCCAAGCTACACTGTCATCAGCAACCCGATTGACTTATTCGCATGGAGACAGACCGTTATGACAACAACGCCCAAACCTCCATTACACGCTTTTGATCCAGCGGAGTTCTTGGACAATCAAGAAGCACTTCAAGCTTACTTAGACGAAGCGGTGCAAACGGGCGATCCTGCATTTATCGCCGATGCACTCGATGTGATCGCACGCGTCATGGGAATGGCAGATATCGCCAAGCAAACCGGTCTTTCACGAGAAACGCTCTACCGCACACTCAGCCAAAAAGGCAATCCCTCAAGACACTGATGGCGATTGTGGATGCGTTAGGGGTGTAAGCGGTTAATAAACCCCACATATCCATAAGACACGGGCTTT
>NZ_PXUD01000059.1:0-2332 GCF_003390965.1 Salinivibrio sp. HTSP | reverse complement strand
GTAAGCGGTTAATAAACCGGTGAACGCCTACTCGACATCACTGAGATCCGCACACCATGGCATCAGATCTGACATATCATCCGATGGCGACCGCTTGGGTAATTCAGCGAACAGGTGCCGGAAGTAATAATAGGGATTGATGTCATTGGCACGGCATGTCATCACCAAGCTATACAGATTGGCACTCGCTTTTGCTCCACCGACAGATGTCGAGAACATCCAGTTCTTTCGCCCTGTGGCGAACGGGCGGATGTCTCGCTCCGTCACATTGTTGTCGATGCTAATGCGGCCATCTTCCAGATAGGTCAGCAGTTTGGGCCACTGATTTTTCGCATACGTGATGGCCTGGCCTAAGGCGCCTTTGGGCAACACATGCATGCTATCAAGCCAGCGTTTAAAGTCATTTAACAGAGGCAGACTTTCTTGCTGTCTGAGTTGTTGCCGGGCCTCGGCCGATAAGTGTTTCCCGCGTCGCTCGATGCCGTAGAGCTTGTTGATGAAGGTGAGCGCTTTTTCTGGCTTGCCGGCTTTCTTCGAGGGCGACGCCTTTTGCGCATCGGTAAATTTACGGCGAACATGGGCCATACACGCTGCTTGCGTCACACCGTCAACGGTATCGTAAGCACTGTAACCATCGGACAGAAGATAGCCCTGATAATCGCCCAGGAACGCTCGCACACACGCGCCGGCTCGACTAGGTTGATAATCGTAAATCACCACCGGGTGGTCGGTAAATTCACCACTGCGATACACCCACATGTAAGAGGTCGACTGCGCTTTTCTATCTGCTTCTTTGAGCACTTGCACCGTGGTTTCATCGGCGCAGATAAGTGGCTCGCTGGCTAACTGTGCTTTCATCGTATCGATAATCACGTCAACTTTGCTGCCCAGCTGCACACACCAGTTGGCTAAAGTGGCACGGCTAATGTCGATACCCGCTCGGTTCAGCATATCGACTTGACGATATAGCGGCAGTGCATCCACATATTTGGCGGTCACGACGGCGGCAAACGCCTCTGGACTGCCAAGGCTTTTGGGGATCATGCTAGCTGGCTTCGGTGCGGTCACTACCTGGCTGGTTTCAGCGGTTTGCTCGCACTGGCGGCAGGCATATTTGGTGCGCTCATGGCGAATGACACTAACCCGCTGCGGCACGATTTTCAAGGTTTCACTCACTTCTTTGCCACAGGCGTGTAAGGGCACGTCGCAGCACGCGCAATAGGGGGTATTTAAGGTATAGGTGTGCACCTCACGCTCAAGATCAGCAGGTAGGGGTTTGCGTCCTGTTTGACGTCGCGCCTTAGGCGCAGAGGGTAACGCATCTTGCTGCTCAGCTTCGTTAAAAGTGCCTTTCACCACTTTTTCACTTTGCGCGGCAAAGCGCTTGGATTGGCTCAGGTTTAACTGCTCAATCAATAACTGAACGTGGTTTTTTAACGCCGAGATCTCTTCCTCTTTGTCATGCAGCAATGCCTCTTTCGCCATTAGCATGGCTTTAAGTTGCTCGATATCATCAGGGAGGTCGGTCATTGGGCGTCATCTTCTTACCGTGTAATGGCAACAAGTTTGACGGCTCAAAAGGATCGTTCAAGGGCAATATGATGATCACTGTCATGGGTCACACTTCTAGTCCCTTTAAAGGATGATGCCCGTGACTGTTTTCCAGTGACAGTCCTGATAGGAGCCAGTGAAGTTGCGGTTTACTCAGAGTGATCACGCCGTCAGGACTTGGGCGAGGCCACTTGAAGGTGCCCTTTTCTAGGCGGCGGTAATACAGCCAAAACCCATTGGTATCCCAAAATAAGATTTTGAGCTTATCGCGACCGCGATTACAGAAAATAAACCAGGCTTCACTAAAGGGATCCATCTCAAGCTGCTCGGCCACGATCAATGATAGACCGTCAATCGACTTGCGCATGTCGGTGACGCCAGAGACCAAGAATACCTTGCCAGAAGGCGTCATTGCAGTGCATCCACCCAGTGTTTGATTTGTGCGGCGTTGAGCGTGGCGGGTAACTCGGCGCGAATGCCATTGGCAAAGACAAGCACGACGGACGCCCCTGGTAAGTGACCGGACGCGTCGACCACAACCGGCTGCACGGTTTGCGGTTGCTCGTCTTCACGTAATCGCTTCGACCAATAATAAAAAGTTTGATAGGGAATAGCGTTATCTTGGCAAAACTGCTTAATGGACACTGTGCTTTGCTTTTGTTGTTCAATGATCGCCGCCCAGTGCGCGCGTTTTTGTGCTTGTTTCATGGTACCTCCGCTTAAAAAGGTACTATGGCAAAGCCCGTGTCTTATGGATATGTGGGGTTTATTAACCGCTTAC
>NZ_PXUD01000058.1:0-11450 GCF_003390965.1 Salinivibrio sp. HTSP | reverse complement strand
CCACGGATTTGCAATCCGCTGCATAGCCACTCTGCCAACGCGCCTTAACGCTGCTGCCTCTTGAGTACGGGGAGGCATTCTACGGATTAACGTGATCGAGTCAACACTTATTATTTAAAAAAAGTGTCACCTGCCTGTTTTGCAAACGAAAACATCAAAAAACACCCAACTTGCTGTTGTTTTAGGCATTTTCTTGTGCTCGTTCTCACTAACCTCTTAAAACATCTCGTGTTAGCTCGTGGTTTTTTGCCCAATACACATCGACGCACGCAAAAGCTATTAAGTGACGCTATCATTATTGATCCAACGAAATGTTAAGTTGATTCGCTCACTCGTTGGCTTTTGCGTTTTCGGCAAACTGTGCTGCCAATGTGTTTGGGTTGTGCCTCTCATCACCAGCAAGGATCCGTGATTCAATAAAACCTCACGCTTTTCTTGCCGCTTAGGATGGCGAAAAAGAAAACGACGGCTCGCGCCTAAACTGACAGAGGCAATGGTAGGTTGCTCCCCCAGCTCAGGCTCATCATCTCGGTGCCACCCCATGTAATCGCTGCCGCTACGATAGCGATTTAACAGAACAGTGTTAAAGGAAGTCTGACACTGCGCCTCTACCCAGCCTTTGAGTTGGCGCAAGGGATGTGTCCAAGGCAGCGGCTGAAGCGTGAGTCCGCTGTAGGTGTAGGGATGATCACCATACCATGCCAATAGACGTGGCTGCATCACGGTGCGGCCAAACAACGAAATCGGCAATTGTTGCCAGGGGGTTTGCGCGAGTAAGGTTGAGAACAATGTGTCTGCACACCCCGCTGATAACCACTCAGGCCACCAATCCACCTGAGCATCAGGCATATCAGTGATCGGGTGGCTATCAAATGCCGCATCAGAAAAGAAACTTTGTTGCTCGGGAGAGCGAGCCATAAAACACTGCCTCGTTCAATACTGTTAGACAGTGAGTATGGCTGTCGTTAGCGGATTGGATCAACGCGCTGCCCGCTCATACCATTCAATCGATACCAGCCGGCAATACTAAAACGCTGTCTTTTGGCGGGAAGCACCTCATGAGGGAAAGCTTCGGATAAAAACGTCACCAATCGTCCCGCTTTCGGCCATAACGTTTGTCGATGGCTACCGTCGGGGTTGTAAATGACGATTTCGCCTCCGTCTTGTTCAGACCAATCTTCATTAAGATACAACACGGTGGTCACTTTACGGTTTGAGCGCCCTTCGAAGGCATCATAATGTTTGGCATAAAAGTCACCAGGGTTGTACTTAGCAAAATGCGCTTCATATTCAAATAGCCCCAAAAAAAGGTGACGATTGAATGCCTGCTGAAGATCGGCCATTTTTGCTAATAATGCATCCACGGCAGGCTGGCGCCCTCGTTCTAACCAGTGAATTTTATCCCGACGAATTTGCGTATTAGTGTGCTGTTTTTGTTCGCGCCCAATCGTGGCTTGCGCCCATTGGGCGGGCAGGCATGTGTGTAAGTCATGCACCTCTTGCGCTGACAAAAATCCGTCACACACACTGAGTCCATGTGTCGCAATATCATCGATGATAGCCAGGTTGCTCAACCACTTGTCTCCGCCTAGAAATGGAGACGTTACCTTACTGCGTTTAACCGGCAGGACAACATGCGTTGTTTATCGTGACCATAAGCATAACTCATCGATAGCGTCACTCTCTCTCAACATATCAACCGAGCAAATCCTCGAGTTTTGCTTTCCAAATCGCGAGCGCCAGCGCTGGGCTACGTAGCATTTTTGGCGTGGGTATCCAGCCATGTTTGAGGCGAGCAAACACATCAAAACGACTGGCTTGGCCATCGATGGCCTCGGCAACCACTCGTCCCGCAATATTGGTTAACCCAACGCCATGCCCCGTATATCCATGTGCGGTATAAATATCATGGCCTAAATGCGCAATGTGCGGCATATAACTACGCGTCACAGCAAACATTCCGCCCCAGTGATAGTCCATCTTTACCTGGCCCAGTTGAGGGAAAACCTTAGTCATCCGATGGTGGAGCCGCTGCGCCGAATCCTTATACTCGCGATTAAACGGATGATTGACGCCACCAAACAATAAGCGTCCCTCTGCCGTGGGACGGAAATAGTCTAAACAGTTGTTGAGATCCGACATCGCCATGCGATTGGTAATTGGCATACGCTCACCAAGCGGTTCGGTCACAGCAATAAACGAGGCAACAGGCAGAACCTTGGCTTGTGCTTGGCGGTGTAAACCCTCTAGATACGCGTTACAGGCAAGCAAAACGCGGGGCGTATTCACTCGACCTTGAGGTGTGATCACCGCATGAGGTTGCCCTTTGACCAAACGTGTAGCAGGGGTGTGCTCATAGATTTTCACCCCCATTTGCGCCGCGGCACGAGCGAGGCCTAGCGTGTAGTTTAACGTGTGAATGTGCGCACTATTCGGATCGTATAATCCACCTAAATAGCGGTCAGTATTTGCAACCTCCGCCACTTGCGCTTTATCCCACCACTGGGCGTCTGGGTATTGATAACGCCCTTGCTTTAATGCATGCCAGCTTTGCAGCTCTTTTTGTTGCGCTTCGTTTAAAGCAAGCTCGATATAGCCCGGTTGAAAATCACAGTCAATCTGGTGATGCTGGATCCGTTCGCGAACGATATCAACGGCTTCCACCGACAAGTCCCACAACTGTTTGCCCCACGCTTGCCCATAGGTTTCATCAACTTCTCTCAGCCCAAGGCAATACCCCACGAGACACTGACCACCATTGCGGCCAGACCCTCCCCATGCCACTGTTTGTGCGTCTAGAACGGTGACACTATAGCCACGCTGTCGTAATTCAATGGCGGCGTTCAGGCCCGTTAAACCCGCCCCAATAATACACACATCTGCCTCTTGTGTGCCTGCCAGTGTAGGAAATGACAGCGTTTGGTTTTGGGTTGCAACATAGTAATTTGTCGCCGCGTTGAAGTCATTATCAGGTCGAACCGTCTTGACCATGCTCTCAATGGTTACTCTTGTTACCAAAAAAGAAAAAGTATTAAAAAACCAGCAGTCTGGTTTCGCGCCATCATACGCTCAGAGGCGGCAAATACTGGCACTGTCCTCCCTCTCTGGCAAGCTATTATTCTCGTCACTTTACCCGGCCATTTGGGGGAGATGGCAACCGATATGCTAACGTTAGCAAGGTATTGCCCCCAATCAAGGTTGGTAAAAAAACTCGTTGACACTAAGGTCAAGTACAATATGATGCGCTCGACGTGTACTCGGCCAGTCAGCCATTGAAGGATCATGACAATGAAAAAAATGTCTCACGGAATCACCACCACAACACTTGCGCTTTCAGCCCTCTTTGCAAGCGCCGTTCATGCAGACGATAAGGTACTCAACCTCTATAACTGGGCAGAATACATGCCAATGGACGTGATTGAAGCGTTCGAAGAGGAGTATCAAGTCGACGTGAATTACTCGACGTTTGAGAGCAATGAAGCCATGTATGCCAAGCTCAAACTCCTGAATAGCGAAGGCTACGATCTGGCATTTGCCTCAACCTATTTCATTGAGCGAATGGTCAATGAAGAAATGCTCGCCAACATTGATAAGAGCCAAATCAGTCATTTTGACAACCTGCGCCCAGGCCTACTGGGTCAACCTTTTGACAAAAATAATGACTATTCGCTGCCGTATGTGTTTGGTGTGACTGGCATTAGCTACAACAGTGATTATGTCGATGGCAGTAAAGTGGCCAAGTGGGCAGACTTATGGCGCGACGACTTCAACGGCCAAGTCATGCTCTTGAATGATGTGCGTGATGTGTTTGGCATGGCGTTGAAAGCGCAAGGTCATAGCATTAACAGCACCGAAGAGGCTGAAATTAAGCAAGCCTATGAATACCTCCGTGAGTTGCGCGACAACGTGGTGGTGTATAACTCTGATGCACCGCATGTGCCATTTGTAACCGGTGAAGTGAGCATTGGCCAACAATGGAACGGTAATGCTTACATGGCGCAACAAGAAATCGAAGGCATTGAGTTCGTCTACCCACAAGAAGGGGCGATCTTATGGATGGATAACTTTATCATCCCCAAAAACGCCGAACACAAGACCTTGGCACACCAGTTTATCGATTTTATGTATCGCCCTGAAAATCAGGCGAAACTGGTGGAAGAATTTGGCTATCCAGCCCCGAACACCAACGCGGCTGAGTACTTAGAGGCCGAGCTAAAAGAGAACAGCACCATCTTCCCATCTGATAAAGCGGTGAACAAAGGTGAGTTCACCAATGATGTCGGCGAAGCGGTGAAAATCTATCAAAAATACTGGCAGATGTTGAAAAGCTAATCGCGCGTATGTGATAACAATTTTCCCCAAGGCCTCATACGAGGCCTTTTTTATTATCTAAGTCAATATCTCACGCTTGTCACTATTTTTAGTCAATGGGTTTTTGCTATGCTCAGACGTAAACACGCATTAATTCACTTAAATCACTGACGACAAGGACGTTATTCCATGATTGACTTTCGCTCTGACACCGTGACCCAACCCGATGCATCCATGCGAGACGCCATGGCTAACGCCCCTGTCGGCGATGATGTGTATGGCGACGACCCAAGCATTAACGCGCTGGAAACATGGGCGGCTGAACGACACGGTTTTGAAGCTGCACTTTTTACCGCCTCGGGAACCCAAGCCAATTTATTGGCCCTGATGGCGCATTGCGAGCGCGGTGATGAGTATGTGTGTGGTCAGCAAGCGCACAATTACAAATATGAAGCAGGCGGTGCGGCCGTATTGGGCTCGATTCAACCCCAGCCCATTGACAATGACCCAGATGGGACCTTGTCTTTCGATAAAATCGCGGCGGCTATCAAGCCCGATGACTTTCATTTTGCCCGCACTAAGCTGCTGAGCTTGGAAAATACCATAGGTGGTAAAGTCTTACCTCTGTCCTATTTAGCCAAGGCGCGAACATTTTGCGACCAACATCAACTACAGCTACACCTTGACGGCGCAAGGGTTTACAACGCGGCTGTCGCACTAGAAGTGGACATTAAGGCGATCAGTTGTCACTTTGACTCGATGACAATTTGTCTATCCAAAGGATTAGGCGCACCTGTCGGCTCACTGCTACTCGGCTCGAAAGCCCTGATCAGTAAAGCCCGGCGTATTCGTAAAATGCTCGGTGGCGGCATGCGTCAAGCGGGCATATTGGCGGTTGCTGGCTATAAAGCACTGACCGAAAACGTAGAACGCTTGGCGGAGGATCATGCGAATGCGCATTACCTCGCCAGTGAGCTGGAAAAACTGAACGGCTTTTCCACTAGCGGCTATCCTGTGCAAACCAACATCGTTTATGTCGATGTGGCCGAAACAATCAATCATACACGCTTGCAAATGCGGCTGATGGAAAAAGAGATCCGCGTCTCTCTGTCTGGCAAACCAGCCCGTTTGGTGACACACAAAGACATCTGCCGCGCGGATATCGATACCCTGATCGCCGCGATTAAGGCCTCTCACTAAACCGTTCCAACGTACGATCGCACCGGGCCTAATGGCCCGTTTTGTACACAAAACCATCAGACAACTCAAAACTGTGACCCCATCACAGCTTTCTCCACCAAGGTCACTAAAACAATCACTTACAGCCGCTACACTGAAATAATCACCGACACAATGCCAATATGGGAAGCGCTATGGCTATCACTCCGCTAAAAAGCGATCGTTTATACCGTGAGTCCAGCTTAAAGCACAGTGACATCACTTCAACCAAACACCTTGCGCCGCTTGACGAGATTGTCGGCCAAGATCGTGCTCGTCATGCGGTTGAGTTCGCGATGTCCATCAAAGAGAAGGGCTACAACATCTATGCCATTGGCCAAAATGGACTGGGCAAACGCACCATGATGATGCGCTACCTCAACCAACACTGGCAAAGTGAGTCACCGGTTTATGACTGGTGTTATGTCGCTAATTTTCAAGAGGCGCGCGCACCAGAAGTATTGAAGTTGCCTGCGGGTAAAGGCAGTGAACTCAAAAAGCACATTGAGCAACTGATGGGCAAACTGGCCAACGCCCTGCCCATGGCGTTTGACAACGAAATGTATTACCAGCGGGCAGAAACACTCAAAAACCAACTCACAGAGCGCCAGCAAAGTGTGCTTCAAGGCTTGAGTGACACGGCAGAGAAAAACAGTGTGAGTTTGACCATCACGCCCCAGGGTGATTACCAATTTGTGGCCTTAAACGGCGAGGAGCCTCACACCGAGGAGACCTTTGACGCCCTCTCGCAAGACGAGCAGATGGCCTTTGGCAAAGTCATCGATAAGTTGGAGACGGAACTGCGAGGTATTGTTCGCCAACTTGGCGAATGGGAATCTGAGTACGCGGAAAAGCAAAAAGCCTTGGACGAGGATATCGCTCAAGACGTCATCGCCACCCAAATGGCACCGCTTAAAAAACAGTTTGCTGACTTGCCTGACATTTTAGCCTTTTTAGACGCCATGCAAGCTGACATGCTCGAGCACCTTGATATTTTCCTTGAAGACAGTGAGGAGCAAGCTGCACTTGCGTATGCGGCGCTGGATAAAAAACTCCCTCGCCGCTACCAAGTCAATGTGTTAGTCAGTCAAAATGACGCACAAGCGCCGATCGTGGTTGAGGATAGCCCTAGCTACCACAATCTGTTCGGTTATGTTGAGAATGCCACGTTTAAAGGCACGGTGTTTACCGACTTTTCATTGATTCGTTCAGGCAGCCTTCACCGCGCCAATGGCGGCGTATTACTGATGGATGCCATTAAAGTCCTCGAGAAGCCCTATGTATGGGATGGTATCAAACGGGCTCTCAGTAGCCGCCAGTTGAGTGTGAGCGCTCTGGAGCGAGAAGTGACCTTAAGCGGGACCGTGTCTCTCGATCCGGCGCCGATTCCTCTGGATGTTAAAATCATTTTGTTTGGCGACTACCAAACCTATCAGCTACTCCAACGCTACGATGCGGAGTTTATTGAGCTGTTTAGGGTCACCGCGGATTTTGAAGATGACATGCCGCGCACAGAGAGCACCGAGCAGCAATACGCCAAGTTCATTTCAAGCATTATTCATGACAGCCATTTGCTCCACTGCAGTCGCAGCGCCATTGCGCGTATTATTGAGCACAGTGCGCGACAAGCCGAGGATCAAAACCGCTTATCATTGCACTCCGCCGATATTGCTAACCTGTTGCGCGAGTCTAATTATTGGGCGAATCACGCTAACGCAAACAGTATTGGTGCCCTGCATGTAGAAAAAGCGCTCGCCAGCCGCAATATGCGCGTGAGCCGCTTGCGTGACAGCATGATGCAGAATGTGGAAAACGGCGTCACACTGATCAACACACAAGGCGCGGCGCTGGGTCAAATCAATGGCCTGTCGGTACTGAGCACATCGGATTACAGCTTTGGCTTACCCAACCGCATCACCGCGACCACGGCGTTTGGGGAAGGAGAAGTGCTGGATATCGAGCGAAGTGTCAAACTCGGCGGCCGTATTCACTCCAAAGGGGTGATGATCTTATCGGCGTACTTGGCGAATTTACTAGGAAAAACGGACACCATCCCACTCAAAACCCATCTTACCTTTGAGCAATCATACGGCGGTGTGGATGGCGATAGTGCTTCCATGGCGGAGTTCTGCGCGATTTTTTCTGCGATCACGGATGTCCCACTTCGACAAGACATTGCCATTACGGGGTCGATGAATCAGTTCGGTGAAGCGCAACCCATTGGTGGAGTCAATGAAAAAATCGAAGGCTTTTTTGATGTTTGCACCCTAAAAGGCCCAAGCAGCACCCAGGGGGTGATCATTCCTACTGCCAATGTCCAAAACCTGATGCTCCGCAAAGATGTGGTACTGGCGGTAGAAAAAGGCGAGTTTCACGTCTATGCCGTCTCACATGTCAGTGACGCCCTGGCTTTATTAGCGGGACAGGCCGCAGGCTTTGGCCCTGACAGTGATAACGGGTCTGGACTGTTAGCCATCGCGATCGACAAACTGAATCACCAGCGAGCGGCACATCAACCCCAAAAATAATCGACACCCATCAGCCTAACTCAATACTGAATGCGGCCAATCGGCCGCTTTTTTATTCCGGCTTTTTCGCGGCACTTACATATCATTCGCCATATCAACCCTTTACTTTGTTGTGACACATCTCACGCTCTCCGCTCGCCGCTTAACTTGATCCTACGCAAAAAACAGAGCAGTTTTTAAGCGTAATATGCAATGAAAACCATTCTTATTTGGATCTTGCACTATGAAACTGTCCACACTTGGTCGCGGCCAATCCGCGCGTATTACCAGTGTCCATCATGTGCCCGCGTCTGTTCGTCATCGTCTCGCGGTCATGGGTGTGATTCCAGGCACCGGCGTTGAGCTTGTCAGGCGCGCGCCATTGGGTGATCCACTTCAGATCCGCCTCGACAGTGAACAACTGATCGTACGTCGCGAAGTCGCCAAACTGATTGATGTGGAGGTAATCTGATGAGTTCACGCCGCATTGTACTTGCAGGCAACCCAAACTGCGGGAAAACCACCTTATTTAATGCGCTCACCGGCTCACAACAAAAAGTCGGAAATTGGGCGGGCGTCACTGTCGATAAAAAAGTCGGTACGCTGAGCCTCGACCACACCGAGTGTGAACTCACCGATTTACCCGGCCTTTATGCACTAAACGCAGGCTTTGACGCCAGTATTGATGAGCAAATAGCCACTTACGCCATCGATAGCGGCGAGAACGATTTTATTATTAATGTCTTAGACGCCAATTGCCTAGAGCGCGGTCTATACCTCACCCTTCAACTGCGTGAACGCGGTGTTCCTATGGTGGTGGTGATTAACAAAATGGATTTGCTTGATCGTAATGGTCAACAACTCGACACCGCCAAATTACAAACGATGCTGGGTTGTCCCGTGTTAACCGTCACCGCATGCCAGCCAGCGACCGTCGACACATTGCGCCACCAACTCGCCCACCTGGCCACCCATTTACCCGTTTGTGAGGCAATGTATCTGAACTACGGTGCGGCATTAGAGAACTGGATTCAAAGCCAGCTTGGCGCCCGTTTTCTTCATGCAGCCGCTGCACAAGTGAATCAACGCGCGCACCTGCTTGAGTGCTTGGAGCGGGGCCGCTTGCCTGATGGTAGCACCGAGGCTGACCAGCAGCAGTTTACGATCGCAAACCAAGCCCTTTCAGACTTAGATACTGACATCGCCATTGCGGATACGCGCTACAGTGCGATTCGTGACATGGTTCACCAGGCTCGCCGCGAGCTTCGCCACCTCAGTCGCAATAATACCGAAAAGTTAGATAAGGTCCTTCTCAACCCCTTTTTATCACTACCTATTTTGCTTGCTGTCCTCTATGCGATGTTTGTGTTTGCCATCAACATTGGCGGCGCCTTTATCGACTTTTTCGATATTGCCGCCGGCGCGATACTTGTCGATGGTACCCATCAGCTTCTTGACGGCATACTGCCGACGGCGATTGTCACTATTCTCGCCGATGGCCTCGGAGGAGGTATTCAAACTGTTGCCACCTTTATTCCTGTTATTGCAGGCTTATACCTATTTTTAACGGTATTAGAAAGCACAGGTTACATGGCACGTGCCGCCTTTTTATTAGACGGTTTAATGCAAAAAATGGGGTTACCGGGCAAAGCCTTTGTGCCCTTAATCCTCGGCTTTGGCTGTACCGTTCCTGCCGTGATGGCAACGCGCACATTAGAACAGGTTCACGAGCGCAAAACCGCAGCCGCGATGGCGACATTTATGTCCTGTGGCGCCCGCCTTCCGGTATACGCCCTCTTTGCCGCGGCGTTTTTCCCACAAAATGGTCAAAACCTTGTTTTCGGCCTCTACTTACTTGGCATTATTGCTGCGATCATCACCGGCCTAATACTGCGTCATACCCTTTATCCAGGGCATAGTGAAAGCCTGCTGATGACACTTCCAGACTACGAACTGCCGCGTGTGCGCCATGTGATGAGCAATACCTGGCAAAAGCTGCGTCGATTTGTTCTGGGTGCCGGTAAAACCATTGTTATCGTGGTAACCATTCTGACCTTCTTTAACTCTTTGGGCACCGATGGGTCGTTCGGACACGAAGACAGCGAGTCTTCCGTCCTGTCGAAAACAGCACAAGTGATCACGCCGGCCCTATCACCTATCGGGATTGAAGAGGATAATTGGCCTGCTACCGTCGGGTTGGTGACGGGCCTGTTTGCCAAAGAGGCGGTGGTCGGCACCTTGAATAACCTTTATGCGCCCAGCGAAGAAGCGGAAGAAGAGGCCACACTGGGAGAAGCGCTGGTCGAAGCGGTTCAGAGCATTCCGGAAAACTTATTTGGCATTGATTATACCGACCCATTGGCTATTGACGTTGGTGAGATTGAAAACACCGAAGCCGCCGCACAAGCGCAAGAAGTCAGTATGACAACGTTTGATAATTTGCACCGTCAATTCACTAGCACCGCCAGCGTAATGGCTTATCTTATTGTTATCCTGCTTTATACCCCATGTGTTGCCGCTCTAGGTGCCTACACACGTGAGTTTGGTCGCCGGTTTGCCCTGTTTGTGGCGAGCTGGTCAATGCTGCTAGCGATAAGCGGTGCCACGCTATGCTACCAATTCAGTCAGTTGAGTGTCGCCACCACGCCAGCCACACTCTACATCACTGGCCTTTGTGCCTTACTGATTGTCGTGGTAGCACTCATGCGCTATGTCGGCAAACATCCCCATTGGTTTAAGGAGACCTACTATGATCCTGCAAAAGCTCAAAGCCAGTGTCATTCAGGCGGGTGTCATTAGTCGCCTCGATCTCGCCAACCAATACGGGATCAGTCCTGATGGAATCGACGCCATGATGGCAACCTGGGTCAAACGCGGGGTGGTTATTCGACAATCGGGGCGTAAGGATCCGCAAGATATCCACTACCGTTTGGCACATCAGAATGAAATACAATGCTTCAGCATTATATAGCATCGTAGCCATCGCCATTTTACTAGGCAGCTTTTAAGCTGCCTTTTTATTACCTACCGTCTTCTCTCGCCCTCCCCTAACGTTGATGCACCTCACTATACCTCCTTGAGCACGCTGTTCTATGATAAAAAGAGAGCGATGTGAGGGTGTAAGCCATGAGTCGTTATCAAACCCAATCAAGCGAGGCACAGTACCAGCCTGGCTCTGGTGAGCAAGTGCTTAAAAATCATATTGGGGTGACGGAACCAACCGAAATGGACGATATCGAGGCTCGCGGTGTAAATTCAACGCGGAGTGCGGTCTATTTTCTGCAAAATGGTGAAGCACAACGTGCAGACTGAGCACGGAACAAAACATACAAAAACGGCGACCCTACAGGTCGCCGTCTTGTTCATTAATGGTGCCCCGGGCCGGACTTGAACCGGCACAGCGCGAACGCCGAG
>NZ_PXUD01000057.1:0-4288 GCF_003390965.1 Salinivibrio sp. HTSP | reverse complement strand
AGTTTATTTTTAAAATATCTCGTTAATTTGGTGAGGCCTTTAATATCGGAACCAGCCATATCGACCTAATGTAATTTTGGCGATAGTCACTAAAAATAATCATTACAAAACCTAAGTAAAGGCCGTTTCTTTGACACTCGCACGCTCTGAAAACCTCGTTAACCAGTCAGCGAGGAGTGGCTGGCTTTCAACCCATTGCAGCTCCGGTAATCGAAAATCGATATAACTCAAGGCAACGCCAGTAACAATCTGGCCAAGGTTAATGTCGGACTGTATAACGTCAGTATTCACCCTATCCTCCAGCGTCTGAAGGCACCTGATAATGGCATTCTGTCGACGAACTCCGAGTACTGTACTATCGCTCTCTTTCCCAAAGTGCTTCCGATTAATAACCGTCATAAAAGCCGCATCGGTCAGGCCCTGACTAAGCCCCGAGAGAGCAAGGACATCAGTGTCGTTGGGTGTGCCAAGCAAGCTGGGGGTCGGGGAAAGCCCGTCCAAGTATGACGCGATGAGAAGAGATTCTGATAAAGTCTCTCCCCTATCCGTTACAAGCACGGGAATTTTTCCATTCGGATTGGCGGTGAGCAACGCATTGTCATCCGCCCAAGGATCTACCCAGATGAGCTTCACATCATCCAACTGCTTTTCAATCGCGCAAATTCGGACAACTCTTGCATAAGGCGACGTCGTGTTCAGATACAGTTCCATATCAATTTTTCTCCATCTGTGTAGCTTTTCGAACGATAAGATATCGGGTTGATAGCAAGAGGACGCCGCTCGCCAGAATAACGGCACCAATGCTGAATAAAGCTTCATAGGTACCAAGAAAGGAGTAGACAAATGCCAGAGCGTACCCACCTGCTGCTTGAAATGCAGCGAACATGGCGGTCGCCATACCCCATATCTTTTTGTGACCAGCAGGCCCCATAATCTCTGAAAGTCGTCCTGCTGTGAGCGCAACAATGCCGGGGATCATGGCTCCGACGACAAAGGATGAAACGGTAATACTGGCCATCGATACCGATATAACCGGTAATGCCGTCGCGATGGACTTTGCCAGCAACCCTGACAGCAGAGCCCCGTGCCAACCGAACTTCTTGGCCGCCCTCCCGGCAATGAAAGGTCCGAAAACAGCACCGACACCTAGAACAGCCCATTGGAAACTCGCGATGGTCTGCCCCATACCGACTTCACGTGCAAGATAATCTACCCAGAAAACCGTATGGGGAACGAAGCCGACTCCGTCCATCGCATACGCCGCCATGACTATTCCTATGCTCCACTTCTGTGCAGCGGTTAAGCCCTCTGACCCATTTCCTGCATGGGGAATAGCTGGTAATGATTTCAAGCCTGCGAACGCCCTATCGGCGACAAGACCAGCCGCAACAGCAAGCACCCCGAGCCCAATCCAGGCTAAAACAAGCCCCACATTTAAAAATAACGGAATCGCGGTGGCCGACAAAAAAGCCCCAATTCCGATACCGGTAAAAACCATCGCTCCAGTAGCTGGTCGTTGTGAAGCAGGCGTACTTGAGAGTGCCAGAGAGGGACCGACCACCATCAAGGTTGCACCGGCAAAACCAGACACAAATCGCCAGATAAAGAACCACACGAAGCCGATCGGGCTCAGACAAAGAAAGAAGCTTAACGCGACTGCGATATAAGCGCCCCCAAGCACATAACGGAGTTTGTATCGTTCAGAGAGGATGTGCGCGCCAATCGCTCCACCGAGATAGCCGAGCAGATTCGCGGCCCCCAAGTATGCCGCTTCCGTGGCCGTAAACCAGTTGGCTTCTACGAGTGCAGGAATAATTGGTGTGTAGGCGAACCGCGCCACGCCAATCCCCACAAATGTTGCCATCGCCCCAACGAGCAACGCAGAGAAATTGAATCTACTCGGTCTCATATTGTTATGCCCTCCATGGCGCTAAGTGTGCCAGGCTCACAGCGTTATTCAGACTGGGAGAGCCTCAGACTCATTTTTTAGATGCTTTGGGGTGTAGCGTGAATGAATAGGTATAGAGCAAACCCCATTGTTTCTCGCCCCCACCTCAAATACGCATCTTTCCAATGTCGTCTCGTTTTTACTTTATCCAATAGCTCGATATTTTCAGGGTCTAGCAACAACTCGCGTTCAGCAGCTAGCCAAAACGAGCTTTCAAACGTATCCCAATCTTGATAAGAAGAATGGACGACATAAGCGCATTCAAGGCCTAGTTGATTTCCTGCTTCTATGTTTTGAAGGTTTGAACGTAACTCTAGCGGATCAATACCTGTTGCGAGTAAGTACTCTTTATCTGGTTCTTTTCGCCAATACGCATCCCCAAGTACAATTACGCCATTAGACGCTATGAGAGCCTTCATGTCAGACAATGCATGGTCTAAAGCTTCACCAACATCGCCAAAAGCATGAGTAGAGCCTAAGCTAAAGCACGCATCAAATACGCCCCTAGGCAGTTCCACATCTTTGAATGCTGCATTATGAAAGGTGACTTTATCTAAATAAGGCTCCAAGTTTTCCTTGGCTTTAGCAATCTCCCATTCATCAATTTCAATGACTACCGCCCGACAGTTAAACTTTTCTAAAACGCTTTTAATTAATTCACCATTACCACAACCAACGTCTAAGACTAAAGAGTCCTCATTGAGCCATAGTTCACCCAGTAAGTTATCTATACAATTTGGGTTGATGGGGTTGTTATATTTCATTATTACTTTCCATAGTATTTTTAATTGAAAACTGATATAAGCGTTAAAGTCAATAACGCCTAACGGAGATGAGAAAATTCGCCATTATTGCCTGTGTGCGTAAGATGATGGTGAACTTAGGTTCAATGCTTAGACGAGGAATGATGTGGGATAAAAGCCTCGCCAACCTCTAGTGATTGACGAAATAGTCGTTTGTCTTACCTATTTTTCCTCAACGGCTTTAGTAGCTAAGACTGCTAAACCACCCAGAGCTAATGAACCACCGAGAAACTTAGCAAACTTCGGATTTTCTGAGCATAAACCAATAAAACTTGCACCCAAAACAGCACCAGTTGCACCAGCAACAACTTGAGTCGAAGACATTTTTAATCCTGTCGCCCATTTAGCAAAATGCTCACAGTTTCGGTCTGTTAGTGAGTATTTCCACTGTCCAATTTGAGAACGAGCGAGTTCGAGTACCTCTGGTACTGGGCGGTCGTAAGTAACTTTAGCTGGATAGGTATGTTTACCTTGGGTTACTACATCCCAGTTTTCTTCTTGAACGGTACCATTTCGCTGAGTTGCAGAAATGAGCATAGGCAGCCCCTTTTCACACAAAGCGTCTGAAACTAAAGACCAGTGCTGATAAACACCGAAGTTGCTGACAACAATATCGCCAGCATTTAGGTTTTGAATTGACATATGTAACCCTATATTTAATTAATTGACGACATCAATATGTATGAATATTTTATCGCTTCAAGTAGTTGCATAGATATAACTAATAACATAGCCCCCCTGTTTAGGATCTGCCACTCTTATGTGCGACCTTTAATATCGGAGGTAACCATGTCTACTCGATTCTTTTGTGGTGTTTCTTTCGCCAAGCATCACTTTTTAAATAACAATGTATCCGCTTTTTTATTGGCTGCGTTCGCGCTAAAAAAGTGCCAGACGCAGTGCCTACCTATCCGCATTCGAGCTATTTACTTAATAAAGCAACGGGCTTGTTCAACACCCAAATAAAGTGTCGGCTGCGCGACACTTATTCTTATTTGTTATATTTCACCCCACGTATCATGAGTCGTGATCATATAACAGATGGTTGCTATATACAGTGTCAATGTTAAAGCGTGCGGAATATTTTCACCAATATTATTAAACTCTTGGAAGTTTAGTGCTTTAATTGTTTTAATATTGCGATAAGTTTTATAAAAACCTCTCCCTAGTATTGGCATATTATCAATTTTGTACTCCTCGAGAGAGTTTTTATTGAGTGCTGACTTTAGTTTCTTTTCTAGATCGTCCAACTTACTAATATGCGATTCTAATAACTCATTATATTCTTTTACAAAAGATACAGCATCACTAAAGGTAGAAGACTGTTGTTGTGAGCTTAAGCCTAAATTTAGTTCTTTTAGACACTCCCAAAAATAATTTTGACGGTAAAGCCTTTCACGCCCATTCTTTGTAGGAACTATTCGTTTAAACCTATCAAAAAATGACGCACTAGCGTTCCTCGAATCATTAATTTCAACGTGTAAACTCTTTATCCGAGTTTCCGCACCTAATTTAGGAATAAACCGCTTCGTATAAC